>JAWVFS010000368.1:0-11421 GCA_033855795.1 Solirubrobacteraceae bacterium
CGGCCAGATCGTGTGGGTGCGGCCCGACCGTCCGGCGCCGGTGAGCGCCGACGGCAACGGCTCAGCGGCGGGCCCAGGCGTCGGGGTCGCGGGCGAGCTGGGCGACTGAGCGCGGCAGCCTGCCCCGCACGAGGTCCTCGAGCGAGACCGTCTCGAGCACGGCGCGAATGTTGCCGCGCAGCGCGATCCACACCTGCTGAAGCGGCTCGGCCGAGCCGTCGTAGTCCAGCGACTCGGGGGAGTCGCCGCGCACGCTCGCCAGCGGGCCCTCGACCGCCCGGATCACGTCGGCCACGCTGACCTCGGCTGCCGGCCGCGCCAGCTTGTACCCGCCCTCGGGGCCGCGGCGGGTGGCGACGATCCCCGCCTGCTTGAGGTCGCCGAGGATGTTCTCGAGGAAGTGCAGCGGGATGTGCTGGGCGTCCGCGACGCGCTCGCCCTTGACCACGGCGTCATCGCCGGCCGCCGCCAGCTCGATCGTCGCCCGCACCGCGTAGTCGGCCTTCGCCGAGATCCTCATGCCGGCTCAGTCCGCCCGCGGCGCCGCGGTGCCGCCGCGCAACGAGCGCAGCACCCGATCCGACAGGGCCGGCGACAGCCCGTGCAGCACGCCGAGCGCGCGCACCGCCGGTGGGTAGTAGACCGAGCGCTGGTCAGCCTCCACGGCTGCGATCACGCGGGTGGCCAGTCGGCCCGCTCCGGCCGCGTGTGCGCCGCCGCGATGCCAGTCCGGCAGTCGGTCGGGCTCGTGGTCGTGCAGCGCGGTGGCCACCTCGCCGGGGTACACCAGGGTGAGGGACACGCCGGTACCGCTCAGCTCGTGCCGCAGCGCCTCGCCGAACATGCGCTGGGCCGCCTTGGTCGCGCCGTACACGGCGGCCCAGGGGAACGAGCGGTGGGCGGCGCCCGAGGAGAGCAGCACGATGTGGCCCTCGGCGCGGTCGAGCAGGTGGGGCAGCGCCGCGTGGACGGTGTAGACGGTGCCCAGCCAGTTCACCCGCGTCATGCGCTCGATGGTGGCCAGGTCCATCTCGCGGAACGGCCCGTAGGTGGCCACGCCGGCGTTGGCGACGACCAGGTCGAGCCCGCCGGCCGCGGCGATGAAGGACTCGACCGTGGCGGCGACGGCGTCGGGGTCGGTCACGTCGCACGCCAGCACGTGGTGCGCGCCCGGGAGCGTCGCCGCCAGGGCCTCGAGCTCGTCGGTGGAGCGGGCCGCCAGCCCCACGGTGGCGCCGCGCGCGGCCAGGGTCTCGACGAGCGCGCGCCCGATCCCGCGCGAGGCGCCCGTGACCAGCGCGCGGGTGCCCTCGCCGATCTCCATGGATCCCGAGCCTATGGCATACGCTGTTTGCCATGGCCGACGCCACCGTCGCCGAGGAGGAGTACCTCCAGACGCTCTTCTGGCTGCACGAGGCGGGCCTGCCGATGACCGGAGCCAACCTGGCGCGGGCCATGCAGCTGTCCGCTCCGACGGTGCACGAGATGATCGGCCGGCTCGAGCGCGACGGCTACGTCACGCGCGACGCGGACCGGGCCATCCTCTTCACCGACCGCGGCCGTGGCGACGCCGAGGAGATCGTCTCGCGCCACCGCCTCATCGAGCGGTTCCTCACCGACGTCGTCGGCGTGCCCTGGGACGACGTGCACGAGGAGGCGGAGCGGCTCGAACACGCCATGTCCCCTCGCTTCGAGGCCTTCGTGAAGGCCTCGGTCGGCGGCGCCGCGACCTGCCCGCACGGCCACCCGATCGAGCCCGGCCGGCGCATCGAGGGCGTGCCGCTCGCCGATGTCGAGCCCGGCGCCGCGGTCACGATCCTGCGCTTCGAGAACGAGGCCGAGGACCTGCTGCACTACCTCAAAGATGCCGGGCTGGAGCCCGGACTGAAGGGGACGCTTCAGGCCAGCGACAACGACCACGTCGTCGTGGATGGCGGCAATGGCGATATCGAGGTCACGCGCAGCGTGGCCGAGACCGTCTCCGTCACGGCCGAGCCGTCGCCCCCGCCGCGCACGGCGTTGCCGGAGCAGCTCGTGCTGGCGAAGGAACGCTACGGTCGCTAGCGACTAGCGACTAGCGACTAGCGACTAGCGACTAGCGACTAGGCCTCTCCTGCGAGCTCGGCGAGCCGCTGATGCGCGAGGGCGACGGCCATCGCCCCTTCGCCGACGGCGCCGGCGACCCGCTTCGTCGACCCGTGGCGCACGTCGCCGGCGGCGAGGAAGCCGGGGATGGTGGTCTCGAGCGGTAGGGGGTCGCGGTTGAGCGGCCAGTCGGTCGGGCGGCGGCCGTCCTCGAGCAGGGCCAGGCCGGTGAGGATGTAGCCGGCCGGGTCGGTGCGGACGCCGACGTCGGCGGCCCAGGCGGTTCGGGGAGTTCCGCCGATACAGAGGAACAACGCGGCGGCGGATCGCTCTTCACGAGCGCCTCCCGCATCGGCGAGCGTGACCGCTCCGAGATGCTCGCCGTCCGCCTCGGCCTCCACGACCTGCGTGCCGAAGCGGACGTCGATGCGCGGGTCCGCATCGATGCGCTCGACGAGGTAGCCCGACATGGTCTTGCCGAGCCGCTCGCCGCGGATCACCATGGTCACGTTGGCGCCGGCGTTCGCCAGGTTGAGCACGGCCTGCCCGGCCGAGTTCCCGGCGCCCACGACGAAGACGTCGTCGTCCTTGCACTGGGCCGCCTCGCTGCGGCCGGCGCCGTAGTAGACGCCGCGGCCGAGGAGCTCCTCCACGCCCGGTGCGTCGAGCCGTCGCCATTCCATCCCCGGGGCGGCGATGGCGACGTCGGCGGTGACGCCGAAGCCGTTGTCGAGGCGCAGCGCGGGCGTTCCGTCCGGGGCGAAACCGCCGCCGGCGACGCCACGCTGCAGGATGAGCTCGGCGCCGAAGCGCTCGGCCTGGCGGCCCGCGAGACGCGACAGCTCCGCGCCGCCGATCCCGTCGGGGAACCCGAAGAAGTTCTCGATCAGCGACGTGTACGACGCCTGGCCGCCAGGCACGTCGCGCTCCACGATGAGCGTCGAGAGGCCATCCGAGGCCGCGTACACCGCCGCCGCCAGGCCGGCCGGTCCGGCGCCGACGATCGCGAGGTCGTAATGCGTGTGCCTCGGGTCCTCGATCGGCCCCCACTCGTCGACGACCTTGGCGATCGTCGTGGCCGTGATCACCTGCTCCTGGTCGATCAGCACCGGGAGCGGCGGATCGACCAGCCCGTGGGCGGCGAGCAGCCGGTCGGCCTCGGGGGACCCCGCCTCGTACCAGTCGTGCGGTTGCGCGGTGCGCGTGAGGAAGTCCCGGAGCGCGTAGTGCTCGGGTTCCAGCCGCCGGCCGACGACCTGGACCGTCGGGCGGGGCGGACTCACGGCCGCCCGGCTACGCGGCCACGGCGACCGCGCGGTAGGCCTCGGCCAAACGCGAGACGCCCTCGTCGATCTCGGCGGGCGTGACCCCGGAGTAGGCGAGGCGGAGCGTGTTCTCGCCGCCCTCCAGCACGAAGTCCGTCCCCTTGACGAAGGCGACGCCGCGCTCCTTGGCCGCCTGGAACACGCCCGCCACGTCCGTGCCCTCGGGCAGCTCGACCCACAGGAAGTAGCCGCCCCCGGGCGGGTGGAAGCGGGCGTCGGGCAGCTCGCGCTCCAGCGCGGCCGTGAGCGCCGCGGCGCGTTCGGCCAGGGCGGCGCGCACCGTTGCGATCGACCGCTCCAGAGCCCCCGAGCGGCAGAATTCGTTGACGATCGACTCGGAGACCATCGAGGGCGAGATGTACGTGTTGGTGGCGAGCACGCGGATCTGGTCGATCAGGGCCTCGGGGCCGACGAGGTACCCGACGCGGATCCCGGGACAGACGGTCTTGGAGAACGAGGACGCGTAGATCACGCGCTCGGGATCGAGCTCGAGCATTCGCGGTAGCGGCTCGCCCTCGAAGCGCAGGGCGACGTAGGGGTCGTCCTCGAACACGAGGAACCCGTGCTCGCGGGCCAGGGCGACGAGCCGGTGGCGCTTCTCCTGGGACAGCGTGTAGCCGGCCGGGTTCTGGAAGTTGGGGATGATGTGGGCGAGCTTCGGCGCCAGACCGCCGCTCAGGTCGGCGGCCATCGCCTCGACGTCGATACCGTCCTCCTCCAGCTCGATCATGTGCACCTCGGCGCCGCGTGCCTGCAGCGAAAGCAGCGTCCGGTCGTAGGTGGGACGCTCGACGATCACGGCGTCGCCGGCCTGGACGAGGGCCTCGAACAGGAAGGCGTCGGCCTGCATCGAGCCGTTGGTGACGAGCACGCGCGCCGGCTCGACGCCGTGGTGCTCGGCGATCCACTCGCGCAGCGGCACGTAGCCGATCGCAGTGCCGTAGGCGGTCGTGCCGCCGGGGTCGTTGGCGAAGGCGCGGTCGGCTGCGGCGCGCAGGCCCTCGACATCGATGATGTCGAGCGATGGCGCGCCGCGGGCGAAGGAGATCGCAGCGCTGGTGCTCACCCCTTGAGCCTACGTGAGTTCGTCGAGCTGGGCCTGGTAGATGCCCATCCCGCGGGCCAGGCCCTCGTTGATGTACGCGCCGACCACGCCGACGTTGTCGACGATCAGGCTGGCGCGCGTGGTCATGCGCTCGAAGTCCTCGCTGGCGCGCAGCGCCGCGATCTGCTCCTGGCTGCCTCGCAGGAGGACGAACCCATCAAGGTCGCCGCCGTGCGGCTCGAGCAGTACCACCTCGAACGACTCGATGCTCCCGGCCTGCTGGAGCTGGCCGTACCACTGGATCGACTCGTTGAACACGTCGAGGCTCTTGCGCTCGCGGCCACGCACCGGAGGACCCCAACCGAGGAACAACCCTGCATCCGCCATGTCGACTCTCCTGTCTCCGCCCTGCTTGTCCGGCCGAGCCTCTCAGGGCGGTGGTCCGGCTGTCAACGCCCCGGCGGGGCCGCGGTGCTCATTGACGCAGCTGGACGTCGATCGTGATCCTGCCCTGTCCGACATCGACGAGGTCGAAGTCGAGCGGGAGGCCGCGGCGCATCTCCTCCAGCAGGGCCACGGGGCCGGCGAGCTTCACGTCGATCAGCGCGCGGTTGCCCTCGAAGCCGCGTACGTACACGTCCTCGGCCTGGGGGAGACGGGCGAGCGCCTGCTCGAAGTCGCCGAGCGTGGCGATGTCCGTGAATGGGCCGGCGTTGACCACGATCTGGCCCTCGAACAGGCGCTCGCCGGCGGCGGGCGGTGGGGGCGCGGGATCGGCGGCGCGGGGCGGAAACGCCCCGGCCTGCTCCTGAAGCGTCGGGGCGGCGGCGGGCGCGCCTCCGTCCGCCGGACCGCGGCTCAGCGCGCGCTCGTACTCGTCGACGAGCGCGCGCGCCGAGCGCTGCAGGTCGTCGCGCAGGCGCTGGAGCTCGTCGATCTGCTCGCCGATCGCCGCCACGCGCGCGGCGGCCTGGTCGACGATGTGCGCGGCCTCGGCGCGGGCGTCAGCCACGATCGCCTCGGCCTGCTCACCGGCCTCGGCGGGCGCCTCGGGCGCCGGCGCCGCGGACGGCTGCGGGGGGTCGGCCGCCGGCTGCGGAGCCGGCTCATCCGGGCTCCGGCCGACCAACGCCAGCTCGCGTTGCAGCTCGCGCAGCTTGCGGTCCATGTCGGCCAGGGAGGACTGCACGTCGCGACGCTCGGGCACGCGGGCGAGCGTACCACCGGGAATCGAGCGTTTCGACGCCGTCAGGCCCGCACGCCGCCGAGGATGTCGACGGCGATCTCGGCTACCTCGGTCGGTGTGCGCCCGACGCGCACGCCGCTGGCCTCCAGCGCCTCGGCCTTCGCCGCCGCTGTTCCCCTGGAGCCCGAGACGATCGCTCCCGCGTGGCCCATGGTCTTGCCCGGCGGCGCCGTGAAGCCGGCGATGTAGCCGACGACCGGCTTGCTCACGTTCGCCGCGATGTACTCGGCCGTGCGCTCCTCGGCATCGCCGCCGATCTCGCCGCACATCACGATCAGCTCGGTCTCGGAGTCCTGTTCGTAGAGCCCGATCACGTCGATGAAGTCCGAGCCGACGATCGGGTCGCCTCCGATCCCGACGATCGACGAGTTCCCGAACCCGCGCTGGGCGATCTCGTAGCCGATCTGGTAGGTCAGCGTCCCCGAGCGCGAAACGAGGCCGACGTTGCCCTCGGAGAAGAACGACGCGGGGATGATGCCGACGTTGGCCTTGCCGGGCGAGAGGACGCCCGGGCAGTTGGGGCCGATCAACCGGGTCGGCCCGCGCTGCAGGTGCGCGTGGACGCGGAGCATGTCGTGGGCGGGGATGCCCTCGGTGATGGCGACGATCGTCTCGATCCCGGCGTCGGCCGCCTCGAGGATGGAATCGGCGGCGAACGGCGGCGGGACGAACACCATCGCGGTGTTGGCGCCCGCCTCCTCGACCGCTTCGTGGACGGTGTCGAAGACCGGCACGCCCTCGACGTCCTGACCGCCCTTGCCCGGCGTCACCCCCGCCACCAGGTCGGTGCCGTAGGCCCGGTTGTTCATCCCATGGAACTTGCCCTCGCGACCGGTGAGGCCGGTGACCACGAGCTTGGTGTTCGTGTCGACGAGGATGCTCACCCTGCAACCTCCACGACCCTCGCCGCGGCGCCGTCCATCGTCTCCTCGACGTGCACCTTGGGAAGGTCGGCCTCGGCCAGCAGCGCGCGGCCTTCCTCCTCGTTCGTGCCGTTGAGTCGCACGACGAAGGGGACCTTCACGTCGATCTGGCCGAAGGCCTCGATCAGCCCGCGCGCGACCTCGTCGCAGCGCGTGATGCCGCCGAAGATGTTGAAGAGCACGGCCGTGACCTTCGGGTCGGACAGGATGACCTCGACGGCCGAGACGATCGCCTCGGCCTTGGAGCCGCCGCCGGCATCGAGGAAGTTGGCGGGGGAGCCCCCGGCCTGGGCGACGACATCGAGGGTGGACATCACCAGCCCGGCACCGTTGCCGAGGATGCCGATGTTGCCGTCGAGCTTGACGTAGGTGAGGCCGCGCTCCTTGGCCATGCGCTCCTGAGGGTCCTCGGCCGAGGGGTTGCGCAGCTCGGCGTTGTCGACGTGCCGGAACAGCGAGCTGTCGTCGAGGGTGACCTTGGCGTCGAGTGCCCGGACCTCCCGGTCGCCGGTCACGATCAGCGGATTGACCTCGACGAGCATCGCCTCCTCGTCGATGAAGGTGCCATAGAGCTGCTTGAGCAGTGCGCCGACCGGGCGCACGACGTCGGCGTCCACGCCCGCTTCGAAGGCCAGCCGCCGTCCGTGGAAGTCCTGGAACCCCAGCAGGGGATCGACGTGCAGCCGGGCGATCGCGTCGGGGTCGGCCTCGGCGACCTCCTCGATGTCCATCCCGCCCTTCGTCGAGAGCATCACGAGCGGCGCCTTGGCCGAGCGGTCGAACACGATCGACGCGTAGTACTCGTCGGCGATGTCCGACGCCTCCTCGATCCACACCTCGTGGACGGTCAGGCCGCGGATGTCCATACCCAGGATCGCCTTGGCGTGCGCCTCGGCCTCCTCGTCGTTCTGCGCGACCTTGATGCCGCCCGCCTTGCCGCGCCCGCCGATCTGGACCTGCGCTTTGACCACGCACGGGTAGCCGATCGCCTGGGCGGCCTGGACGGCCTCCTCGACGCTGGTCGCCGCCTTGCCCTCGGGCACGGGCACGTCGTGGCGGGCGAACAGCAGCTTGCCCTGGTACTCCAGCAGGTCCATTGGGGGCCGGGGATCCTAGTACAGCCCGCCGCACCGACCGCACCGCGTCGAATTGGACGGCGAGGGCATAATGCCCGCTCCCCATGCCACTGCCCAAGGACATCAAGTGGGTCACGTTCGACGTGTACGGCACCCTGATCGACTGGGAGACCGGGGCCTACGACGCCTTCAAGGCCGAGGCCAAGCGCGACGGCTTCACGATCGAGCGCGACCAGGTGGTCGACATGTTCCTGGAGATCCAGCAGGAGATCCAGGCCGGTTCCTACGAGCTCTACGCCGAGGTGCTGCGCCGCACGGCGGTGCGCATCGCCAAGGACCTCGGCTGGCCGCTGGAGCCCTCGCGGTCGGGCTTCCTGCCCGACTCGGTCCAGGCATGGAAGCCGTTCAAGGAGACCAACGCTCAGCTCGACCGCTTCGCCAAGAAGTTCAACATCGGCCTGGTCTCGAACATCGACGACAAGCTGCTGGGGCAGACCCGCCGGCACTTCCGCACCGACTTCGACCTGGTGGTCACGGCCCAGCAGGTGCGCTCGTACAAGCCGGACCCGGCGCACTTCAAGGAGGCCGCGCGCCGCATCGGCGGCAAGAAGGGCTGGGTGCACGTGGCCGAGAGCTACTACTACGACGTCGAGCCCTGCCTCAAGGCGCGCATCCCGGTCATCTGGGTGAACCGCCGCAAGCAGAAGCTCGAAGCCGGCCAGAGGCAGCCGACCGCCGAGGTCCCGAACCTCCGCGAGGCGGCCAAGCTCCTCAAGGCGATCTAGGACATCCGATGCGCGCGGTCGGCGTCCACGCCGACGTGGTCGTCGTGACCAGCCAGGTCTGGCAGACGTCCTGCACGCTCGTGCGCGGCGAGAGCGAGGCGTTCGTGATCGATTCCCCCGTCCTGCCGGCGGAGCTCGAGGCACTGCCGTCGCTGGCCGAGCAGGCGGGCTTCGACGTGGCGGGTCTGCTGGCGACGCACGCCGACTGGGACCACCTGCTCGGCCGCCTCGCATTCCCGGATGCCGCGGTCGGGGTGGCGGAGACGACGGCCGCGCGACTGGCGGCCGAGCCGGGCGCGGCGCAGCGCGAGCTGCGCGCGTTCGACGAGCAGCACTACCTCGAGCGCGAGCGGCCGCTGTCGCTCGGCCAGGTGCAGGCGCTGCCGGTCCCCGGGCACTGCGGGATCGGGGAGCGCGAGCTCGAGCTGCATCCCGCCGACGGCCACACCGCGGACGGCATGGTCGTGTCCGTGCCGTGGTCGAGGTGCCTGGTGGTCGGCGATTACATCTCTCCGGTCGAGATCCCCATGGTCTCGCCGGGTGGCTCGCTCAACGCCTACCTCGCCACGCTGGCCCGCCTGGGCCCGCTGGTCGAGGCCGCCGAGACGGTCGTACCCGGCCACGGCGCGCCGCTCGACCGCGACCGCGCCCTGGCCATTTTGGGCGAGGACGAGGACTACCTGCGGGCCCTGGGCGAGCGCGGCGCCGACGCGCCGCTGCCGCCGGGGCGGAACACGGCCGAGCAGCGCCGCATCCACCGCGAGAACGCGCGCGCGCTCAGCGGCTAGATGTCGTTCTAAGGCCCGAACTGCAGTCATCGAGGAAGGTGGGAGCGGCGCGCCCCTGGAGGTCCAGTCGCGTTGTGCACGCTCTGGCGTGCAGAACGCGACCCGACCCCGCGGTCCGCGGGTGTGGCTACCCCTCCCGTTCCTCCAGCGCGGTGCCGAGGAACAGGTCGCGGCCGCGCGCGTCGGGGCTCTTGGAGTGGTCGCTGAAGCCCATCCGTCGGTAGAGCGCAAGCGCGGCCTCGTTGGCCTCGTTCGTGTCGAGCTCCACCCGCCGGCAGGCCCGCGCGCGAGCGCGCTCGAGCGACAGCGAAACGAGAGCGGCCCCCAGCCCCACGCCGCGCGCGCCCTCGCGCACGAACAGGTCCTCGAGCCAGCAGTCGTCGGCCGCCTTCCACACCGAGTGCCGGTAGCGGAGCTGGCAGACGCCGGCGGGCGGCGAGTCGTCGTGCGGCGTGCCGAGCAGGAACTCGGTGTCGCGCTGCTCGATCAGCCGCTCGACGGAGGCGAGAAACGAGTTGGGCGAGGGCCAGTCGTACCCGTTGTGGTCGCGGAATTCGACCAGCAGCCCGGCGACGATCTCGGCCTCCGCGGGCTCGGCGACCCAGGCGCGCGGCGTCACCCGCCGCAGGCTACCGATCGCGCGCTTGGCGCCTCACCCGGCCGCGGTGCCGGTATCCGGCATCCGGCCCTTGGCGGCGATCAGGGCGGCATCGGCGGCGTTGAGCAGGCCCTCGGCCTCCATGCCCTCCTCGAACTGCGCGCTGCCGCAGCGCACGCGCAGCGGCGCGCCGGACGGCAGGGTCACGCCGGATTCGACCGCGTGGCTCACTCGCGCCGCCACGCGGTCGGCGCTCGCCCGGTCGGTCCCAGGCAGCACGAGGGCGAACTCGTCGCCGCCCCAGCGGAAGCACGCGTCGGGGCCGCGGACGGTGTCGCGCAGCGCGTCGGCAACCTGCCGCAGGCAGCGGTCGCCCTCGACGTGGCCGAACCGGTCGTTGACCGATTTGAACCCCGCGAGGTCCGCGATCACGATCGCGAAGGGCCGGTCCGCCCGTCGGGCGCCCGCGATCGCGCGTGCAAGGGTCTCGTCGAACGCCCGCCGATTGCCGAGCCCGGTCAAAGGGTCGACGCGCGCCTGCGTGCGCGCTGCGCGCTCGTCTGCGGCGAGGCCGAGCCGCTGGACGCGCACGATCGAGACGAACAGCGCCGCGATGCCGCCCAGGGCGAACCACAGCGCCAGGGCGGTCAAGAGCTCGGCGACCTCCCGGCTGCCCAGCGAGCCGTAGAGGATCGGCGCGCACGCCGCGGCGGCCAGGGCCACGAGATAGGGCACGAGTCGGCGCGGAGGGTGGACGGCGCACGTGTAGAGCACGGTCAGCACGAACAGCTGCTGGTAGGGGGAATCGGTCCCGCCCAGCCACACGAGCAGCGCGAGGTAGGCCAGCGCGAGATAGGACGACAGCAGCAGCTCGTTCGGCGTCACGAGGTCCGACATGCGCGTCAGCCGGTAGACGAGACCCAGCGTGCCGAGCAGCGTCACCGCGACGAGCACCCATCCGAGGTCCCCGACGTGCTCGGTCGGCGGAGCGACAGGCAGCAGCACGACGACGAGGATCCAGCCGATCAACCACAGGAGCCCGCCCATGCGTTTTGCCGTCGCCAGGTCGGCGGTGGCGTAGAAGTCGGCCGACGGCAGCGACCACGCAAGCTTCAGCGACCGACCAAGGTCACGGTCGGCGGCGGGCGGTCCGGCACTTCCCTCGACTCGCGTCATCCTTGACTGAGCCTCCTCGTAGCGGAGTCTAGGTGATCACGGCGAGAGTATCTCCCGATGCAACCGACGCACCCACGGCGATCGGCAGCTCCGCCACGGTTCCCGCTTTGTGCGCCGTGATCTCGTTTTCCATCTTCATAGCCTCGATGACGCAGATCAGCGCGCCCTCCTCGACGGCCGCTCCCTGCTCCACCGCGACCTTGAGCACGGTGCCCTGGAGCGGCGAGGCCAGCGTCTCGCCGCCCCCACCGCCGCCGCCGGCCGCGCGCTCGCTGCGCCGCGGCTTGCGTGCCGCCGCGGCCCCCGGTGGCGCCGCACCGTTCGCCGCTCCGCCGGCCGGTGGGCCGATCACCTTGACCTCGAAGCGCCGGCCG
>JAWVFS010000369.1:0-5363 GCA_033855795.1 Solirubrobacteraceae bacterium
CGGTGCTCCGATCCCCGAGATCGCCGGCCTCTGCCCCACCGGGGACCTGCGCATGGGAGCGAACCCGAACGTCAACGGCGGAAAGCTGCGCAAGGACCTCAAGCTCCCCGACCTGGACAAGCACGCCGTGGACGTCCCGTCCCCGGGGCAGGCGACCGGCAGCTCGCTGATGCAGCTCGGCGAGTGGTACGCGGACGTCTTCCGGCTCAGCGCCGACGAGCGCAACTTCCGCATGATGTGCCCCGACGAGGTGGCGTCCAACCGCCTCGGCGCCGTCTTCGAGGCGACCGACCATGCGTGGGAGTGGCCGCTCGATCCCGAGATCGACACGGGCCACAGCCCCGACGGTCGCATCATGGAGGTGCTCTCCGAGCACAACTGCCACGGCTGGCTCCAGGGCTACGTCCTTACCGGCCGGCACGGCGTGTTTCCGTGCTACGAGGCATTCATCCCGATCATCGACGGGATGGTCAACCAGTACTCGAAGTTCCTGAAGATGTCCAAGGAGGAGGCGCCGTGGCGCGAGCCGCCGGCCGGTCTCAACTTCCTGCTCACCTCGGTGGGCTGGCGCCAGGACCACAACGGCTACTCGCACCAGATGCCGGGCTTCATCAACTCCATGCTCAACCGCCGGGAGGACACCGCGCGGGTGTACCTGCCCCCGGACGCGAACACGCTGCTGGCGACGATGGACAGGGTTCACCAGTCCACGCGCACGATCAACCTCGTGATCGCGTCGAAGCACCCGCTGCCCCAATGGCTGTCGATGGACGAGGCGCGGGAGCACGTCGAGAAGGGGGCGACCGTCTGGGAGTGGGCGGGCAGCGAGGTCGACGACCCGGACATCGTGCTCGCCGGCTGCGGCACGGTCCCGGTGCTCGAACTGCTGGCCGCGGCCGACCTGCTGGGCCAGCACGTGCCGGAGCTGCGCGTGCGCTTCGTCTGCGTGACCGACCTGTTCACGCTCGCGCGGCCCGAGGCGCACCCGCACGGCATGAACGAAGCGGCGTTCGCCGAGCTCTACACCGAGGACAAGCCGGTGCTGTTCAACTTCCACGGCTACGCCTCGGCGGTCCACCAGCTCATCCACCGCCGGCCGGCGCAGGAGCGCTTCAGCGTCCGCGGCTACGCCGAGGAGGGAACCACGACGACGCCGTTCGAGCTGCTTGCCATGAACGGGGTGGACCGCTTCCAGCTCGCGATCGACGCGCTGCTGCGCGTCGACGTCGAGGCCTCCGAGGCGGTGCGCGGCATGTCCGGGGCATTCGCGACGCGGACGCTCGCAAACGCGCAGGAGGCGATCACGCAGCTGATGAAGAAGCGCGAGGAGCTTCGGGCCTACGTCACGGAAGAGGGCAACGATCCGCCGGAGATCCAGGAGTGGACCTGGTCGCGCAACCGTCCCGGCGGGTAATTCGCGCTTGACGCGCAGCATCTACGTAACCGCGCTCGAGCCACAAAGCGGCAAGTCGATCGTCGCGCTGGGCCTCGTGGAGATGCTCTCCGCGCGGTCGGAGTCGGTCGGCTTCCTGCGTCCGATCGTGTCCTCGGGCGAGGCGGGCGATCCGCAGCTCGAGCTGATGCGCGAGCGCTACGGCGTCGAGGCCGAACAGGGCCTCTCGGACGAAGAGGCCCAGTCGATGGTCGCCGCGGGCTCGGCCGGCGAGGTGGAGAAGCGGGTCGTGCGGGCGTACCGGGGGCTGGCCGAACGGTGTGAGGTCGTCGTCTGCGAGGGCAGCGACTTCGCCGGCTCGGCCCCGGGGCTCGACTTCGATCTGAACGCCAGGCTGGCGAACGGCCTCGGCTGCCCGGTCCTCGCGGTGGTGAAGGCGGCGTCGGCGAGCGACGCCGCGCCGGCGGTGCAGGTGGCGCGGGAGTCGCTCGAGGCCAAGGGGTGTGAGCTCTTCGGCCTGATCGTGAGCCGGGTTGCGCCCAAGGCGGTGGCCGAGGTGACGGACGCGCTGAGCGCGCAGGGCGAGGAACGACCCGTGTACGTCCTGGCCGAGCAGCCGGAGCTGGCCAACCCGAGCGTCGGCGACGTTGCCTCCGAGCTCGGAGCCCAGACCCTGTTCGGCGCCGCCGAGGGGCTGCAGCGCGAGGTGCGCGACGTGCGGGTGGCGGCCATGAGCGTGGAGCACTTCATCGCCGACCTCGTCGACGGCACGCTGGTGATCGTTCCCGGCGACCGAGCCGACATCCTCGTGGCCAGCCTGGCCGCGAATCTGCTCCCGGACGTCCCGGCGGTGGCCGGCATCGTGATCACCGCCGGATACGAGCCCGGCCCGACGGTCCGCCGGCTCCTCGAGCGCGCGCCGTTCCCCGTGCTGGCGGTGCCGGACCGCACCTATGCGGTGGCCACCCGGGTCCACGCGGTCAAGCCGCAGCTGGCCCCGGGCGACGAGCGCAAGATCGCCAGTGCGCTGGGTGTGTTCAGCTCGGGCGTTGACCCACTGGAGCTCGAGGAGCGGATGGCCCTCGACCGCCCGGCCCGCATGACCCCGGTGATGTTCGAGCACGAGCTGATCGAGCGCGCCGAGGAGAACCTGCAGCACATCGTGCTTCCCGAGGGCGACGACGACCGGATGCTGCAGGCCGCGGACATCCTGCTGCGCCGCGGCGTCGTCGGCCTCACGATCCTGGGAGACCCGGACCAGGTGACGGCCCGCGCCGGCACTCTCGGCCTGGAGCTCGGCGAAGCGCGCCTGGTGGATCCGCTCTCATCGCCCCTGCGGCAGGGCTTCGCCGAGCGCTACCACGAGCTTCGCAAGCACAAGGGCGTCACCGAGGAGCTCGCGCTCGAGACCGTCGGTGACGTCACCTACTTCGGCACGCTGATGGTGCTCACCGGCGAGGCCGATGGCATGGTCTCGGGCGCGGCGCACACGACGGGCGAGACGATTCGCCCGGCCTTCGAGATCATCAAAGCGCGCAAGGGCGTATCGGTCGTGTCGAGTGTGTTCCTCATGTGCCTGCCCGATCGCGTGCTCGTGTACGGGGACTGTGCGGTCAATCCCAAGCCGGATGTCGAGCAGCTGGCGGACATCGCGATCAGCTCAGCCGAGACCGCGTTCTCATTCGGCGTCGAGCCGCGCATCGCGATGCTGTCCTACTCGACCGGCGCGTCCGGCAAGGGCGAGGACGTCGATGCCGTACGCGGGGCGACGGAGATCGTGCGTCAGCGGCGCGCCGACCTCAAGGTGGAGGGCCCGATCCAGTACGACGCCGCGATCGACCCCGATGTGGCCGAGAAGAAGCTGCCGGAGAGCGAGGTCGCCGGCCAGGCGACGGTGTTCGTCTTCCCCGACCTGGAGACCGGCAACATCGCCTACAAGGCCGTGCAGCGATCCTCGGGCGCGGTGGCCATCGGCCCCGTGCTGCAGGGCCTGAACCAGCCCGTGAACGACCTCAGCCGCGGTTGCCTCGTGCCGGACATCGTGAGCACGGTCGTGATCACGGCGATCCAGGCGCAGGAGGTGAGCGGCAGGAGCACCTCGCGGCTGCACGTCAACCTGCCCGCGGTGTGACGTGTGAGCGGGAGTTGACTCCGCAGCCGTGCATGGAAGAAGATGGCCCGATGGGACAGACGCCCAATCTTGGGGGACGGTGACGGCTCTGGAGGACGCTCGGGCGCGCTTCGAAGCCGGCGATTACGGAGCGGCGCGGGAGGCGGCGTTGGCAGGACTCGCCGACCGGCCCGACGACGCTGAGCTGCTGCGACTCGCCGGAAGGGCGGGCGTGGAGCTGGGCGCGGACGATGCGGTCGAGCAGCTGCGGAACTTCACCGAGCTGCGGCCCGACGACCCGACCGGCTGGAGCGACCTGGGCGACGCGCTGGCCACCGAGGGCCGCGACGAGGAGGCGGCCGAGGCCTTCCGGAAGACGCTCGAGCTCAACCCGGACGACGAATTGGCCCTGACCCACCTTGGGCACACCGCCCACGCCAGTGGCAAGGACGACGACGCCGTGGCCTACCTCTCGCAGGCGGCGGAGCGCACGGCCGGCGCGTCGACGGCCGCGATCAGCCTCGTCGACATGTACCGCACGCTGGGCCAGCACGAGGAGGCGCTGGCCGCCGCCCGCAAGGTCGCCGATGCCGAGCCCGGCGACGTCGCCGCCGCGCTGGACGTCGCGGACCTCAGCCTGACGGTCGGTGGATTGGACGAAGCGGCCAAGGCCTTCCAGCGCGTGCGCGAGATCGAGGATCTGCCCGACCACGAGGTCCATGCCCTCCACGGGATGATCGCGGTCGAGGTCCGGCGCGAGAGCTGGGCCCGGGCACTCGAGCTGGCCAGGGAGGCGCGGGCGCTCGACGGCCGCACGAACGACGTGTGCGCGTTCCTCGAGGCGCAGCTCGGGGAGGGCGGCGACGAGGAGGCTCCACCGACACGCGAGGAGATCGAGGCCGCGCTGTCGGCGTCGATGACGGAGCACCGGCGCCTCCACGGCGAGGACCGGCGCCTGGAAGTCGGAGACCTCAGTGGCTGAGGTGGCCACACCGAGCCGGGCCGTGTCGGCGGAATGGCGCCGCTGCCCGGCCTGCGAAGCGTTCGTCTACCACAAGCGGCTGAAGCGGACGCTCGGCGTCTGCCCCGAGTGCAACCACCATTTCCGGCTGCGGCTCTCCGAGCGCCTGGCACAGCTGCTCGACCCCGGAAGCTACGAGGACCGCAGCGGCGAGCTCGAGCCGGTCGACGCGCTGTCCTTCGCCGACAGCAAGCCCTACCCCGAGCGCATCGCCCTGGCCCAGCGCAAGACCGGCTCCTCCTCCGGCGCGCCCTACGGCAAGGGGACGATCGACGGCCACGACATCGTCGTCGCCGGGATCGACTTCGACTTCGTCGGCGGCAGCATGGGCGGCGCGACGGGCGAGTCCATCACGCGCGCCGCCGAGCTGGCGCTCGAGTCACGGACGCCGCTCCTGGTCATCTCGGCCTCGGGTGGCGCCCGCATGCAGGAGGGCTGCGTCTCGCTCATGCAGATGGCCAAGACGAGTCAGGCCATCGGGCGACTCAACGAGGAAGGCGTGCTCTACATCTCGCTCCTCACGGACCCGACCTACGGGGGCGTGAGCGCCTCGTTCGCCACCCTCGGGGACATCCTCATCTCCGAGCCCGGCGCCCACATCGGTTTCGCCGGGCCGTCCGTGATCGAGCAGACCATCCGCCAGACCCTCCCGGACGGCTTCCAGACGTCGGGTTTCCTGCTCGAGCACGGAATGCTCGACCTCGTCGAGCCCCGCGAGAACCTCCGTCGCACGATCCGCAACCTGCTCGAGCTCCACGAGCGGGTCGAGGCGGTCCGCGGGTCCTCCGGCGAGGCCGCCGGCGAGCAGCTTCCCGAAACGGAGGGCGAGCCGCCGGTGA
>JAWVFS010000370.1:0-5183 GCA_033855795.1 Solirubrobacteraceae bacterium
CTGCCTCCTCGTCCGGTGCCTCACCGGCGACCCGCCCTATCCCGGCGACAGCGAGGCCGCGATCCTGCAACGCCACGTCGAGGAACCGGCGCCGCGGCTCACCGAGCTTCGTCCCGATCTGCCGTCCGGCCTCGACGACGTGGTGACCAAGGCGATGGCGAAGAGCCCCGACGCCCGGTACGACAGCTGCACCCAGCTCATGGCCTCGGCGAGGGCGTCACTTGCCGCTGCGCCGCCGTCGCCCTCAGGCCCCCCGTCGAGTGAAGCGGGCACCGCGCTGCGGCTCAAGGTCACGGCCGGCAACGCGGTCGGGAGCGAGATACAGGTCCGGGACGAGCTCCTCATCGGCCGCCATGCGTCCGCGCAGGGACGGCTCGGGGACGACATCGAGATCTCACGCCGGCACGCGCTCGTCTCGCAAACGCCGAGCGGGCAATACGTGATCGAGGACCTCGGCTCGACCAACGGCACGACGGTCAACGGACGCCGCATCTCCGCCGCCGAGCCACTCGCGGTCGGCGACACCATCGAGGTGGGCTGCACCACCCTCGTCGTGCAGGTCACCATCCCGCCCGCCGTGGCCGCGGCGGACACGCCGGTGCGCTCGCGACAGGCGGACGTCGTTGCCGACGAGCCCACCGAGGAGGCGGCAGAGCCGCTCGCCGAGGACCGCGCGGCGGAGGCCGCGGTGCCGCCGCGCTTCTCGCTGCGGATCGACGTGGATCTCGAGTCCGGTGAGGCGCGCCTCGAGCTCGACCCCGACTCCGAGCCGGTGAGGCTCGTGTGGCGGGACGGGCGCTGGCACGTCGCGCCGGACTCCTGACGAACCCGAGTTTCTTGCACTCGCGGCTGGCGCCGGGTTAGGCTGGCGCCGCCAGATTTCTGATGCCGGAACGGGAATGAGTGTGACGTCAGAGATACCGGAGCCAGCCGGCAAGCGCCGGCTCATCGTCTTCTACGTCATCCTCGCGGTGATCACGGCCGCGGGCGTGATCTACGTCGTCGGCCAGGGCAAGGACGAGAAGGCGCAGCCGCGGATCGCGGGCGGCTACGACGCCGCAGCGCCGACCCCGTGCCTGGGCAAGACGCCCAAGCCCACCGGCGCCCCGCTGCCGGCGACCGCGCCGGGACAGCCGGCCGTGGCGGGGCCGTCGTTCGACGTCAAGCAGTCCGGCCAGTTCGTGAACCTCTCCAACGTCCAGAACACGCTGGGCGGAAAGCTGCGGCTGCACACGACGAAGGGCCCGAACGGCGGCCACCTGCTCACGGGCACCGTCAACTGCGTGAACGGGAAGGACGCCAAGTTCCGCGGCTATGCGGCGCCGCGGCCCGCGGGCACGATCACGGGGACGCTCGGCGCCGCCGCGGTCGTCGCCAACCTGCGGCGCGACCCCCCCGATCCCGGGACGCCAAAGGCGCGGGTGCCCGGCTCGGTCGCGGCCACCTACAAGCTGTCGCCGCGGTCGACGTGCTTCGGCGGCCTCATGAAGCTCACCGGCGGTGACACGCGCTACACGGTCAATGCCAACGGCAAGGCGCTCGGCACGGTCCAGTACAAGAAGGACACCGGCGCGCTCGCCGGTGACGTGAAGTGCACCAGGGGCGGGACGGCCCGGTTCCGTGCGGTGGCCGTCGACCGCAACCTCAACAACGTCACCATGATCCCGCTCGACGTGGCCGCCCCGCCCAAGCCGCCGGCCGGCGCCGCACCGAAGGCCACCGTGAAGCCGGCGCTCACGACCCCGTCCGGCCTGCCTCCGGCGGGGGAGCGGTTCACGGGCACCCAGCAGCGGGACTCGTTCGGCAAGCTCGTCGCCGCGTTCCTCATCGCCGTGGCGATCGTCATGCTCGTGGCCCGGCTCTTCGGCCTCGTGGCCAGGCGGCTGGGGCAGCCGCGCGTGATGGGCGAGGTCGTGGCCGGGATCGCGCTCGGCCCGAGCGTGCTCGGTGCGATCTCCCCCAACCTCCAGGCCGAGCTCTTTCCCAGCGACATCCTCCCGGCCTTCGGGGTGGCGGCCAACCTCGGGGTGATCTTCTATGTCTTCCTCATCGGGCTCGAATTCGACCCCAGTCAGCTCAGGAACCGGGTCACGCAGGCCGCGGCGATCTCCAACGCCAGCGTCGCGCTCCCGATGGTGCTGGGCATCGCCGTCGCCCTCCCGATCTACAAGATCCTCGGCCCCGACATCAAGTTCGTCGCGTTCGCCCTGTTCATGGGCGTCGCGATGTCGATCACCGCGTTCCCGGTGCTCGCCCGCATCCTGGTCGAGCGGCGCATGCTCAAGCGCCCGGTGGGGGCGCTGACGCTCGCGAGCGCGGCGATCGACGACGTCACGGCCTGGTTCCTGATCGCCCTGGCCACGACGATCGCCGTCGCCGGCACCTTCGGCGACGTCGTCGAGACCATCGGCCTCGCGGTCGGGTTCTGCCTCCTCATGGGCCTCGTCGTACGGCCCCTGATCGGTCGGGTGTCCACCGCCTTCGACCAGGTCGGGCGCGTCCCCGCGGGGTGGGTGGCGGCGATCTTCGCCGGCGTCCTGATCTCCGCCTACGTCACCGAGACGATCGGGATCGCCGTCATCTTCGGCGCCTTCATCATGGGGATGATCATGCCGCGCAACGCGCGGCTGACCGAGGACGTCACGCGGCGCCTCGAGGACTTCGTCGTCGTGCTGCTGCTCCCGCTGTTCTTCGCCTATACGGGCCTGAAGACGAACATCGGCCTGCTGGACCAGCCGGTGCTGTGGTGGATCACGCTGGCCCTGATCGGCGTCGCGATCGTCGGCAAGCTCTTCGGCGCCATGATCGCCGCCCGCGTCGCCGGCTTTGACTGGCGCGCATCGACGGTCATCGGGACGCTGATGAACACCCGCGGCCTGACCGAGCTGATCGTGCTCAACCTCGCACTGGAGAAGGGCGCGATCTCCGACACCCTCTTCGCGATGCTGGTGATCATGGCGCTCGTCACGACCTTCATGGCCGGTCCCATGCTGCGCCTGCTCGACCCCCGCAACGAGTACGGCACCCCGGTCGAGGAGGAGCTCGAGGAGTCCAAGCGCCAGGTCGCCGAGGAGTTCCCCGGACAGGCGGTGCCGGAGCGCTCCATCCTCGTCGCGCCGCAGACCGACGCGGCGCTGGGACAGCTCCTGGCGCTCGCCGAGCCACTCGCGCGCTCCGAGCCGCCGCGCGAGGTCATCCTGGCGCGGCTGGTCCAGCCCCCGCGCTCGACGCCTGTCCGCGGGGGACTCCAGACGGAGAACGCGCTGCTCGGACGGGCGTCGCGCGAGATCGAGGAGGCCCGCCAGCGGCTCGTGGCCGCCGGGATCCCGACGCGCGGCGTGGCCTTCTCCTCCGGGCGGCCGGGGGCGGATCTGGCCCGGCTGGCCGAGGCCGAGGAGGTCGATCTCGTGCTCATCGAGGGCAGCCGCCCGATTCTCGGCGAGGGCATCCCCCTCGGCGAGGTCAAGCACGTCCTGCAGGAGGCGTCGAGCGACGTCGCGGTGCTCGTGGCCCGGGAGGGCGATCCGATCAAGCTGGCGCCGGACGCCCCGATCCTCGTCCCGTTCGGAGGCGCGCAGCACGACTGGTCCGCCCTGGAGCTGGGCGCCTGGCTCGCCGCGCAGACCAAGGCGCCGCTGAAGCTCCTCGGCGCCGCCGGGCAGACCGAGGAGGGCAAGTCGGTCACCCGGCTGCTCGGCGACGCCAGCCTGCTCGTCCAGCAGACCGTCGGCATCGGGACCGAGCCGGTGGTCGCCGAGGGCGGCCGCGAAGGGGTCCTGGCCGCCGCGCGGGGCGCGGGCCTGCTGGTCATCGGCCTGTCCGATCGCTGGAAGCAGGAGGGCCTGGGAGCGACGCGCTCCGAGATCGCCAAGGGCGCGCCTGCGCCGGTGCTCTTCGTCCGCCGCGGGTCGCGCCCCGGGGCACTGGCGCCCCGCAGCGACGTCACCCGATTCACCTGGTCCTCGCCGGGCGCCGGTTTCGCCGCTGACCTGAGCTGAGGGCGTGCGATAGGGTCGCGCCGATGGGCAAGACGGCCTTTCTCTTCCCCGGCCAGGGCTCGCAGAAGGTCGGCATGGGCTCCGAGCTGCTGGAGGCCCGCCCGGACGTGTTCGACCGCTACGTCGGCCAGGCCGAGGCGGCCTCGGGCCTACCGATTCGGACGCTGTGCCTCGAGGGCCCGATCGAGGAGCTCACGCAGACGGAGGTGGCGCAGCCCGCGCTGTTCGCCGTATCGCTGGCCGTGGTCGAGCTGGCCGACGAGTCGGGTCTGGCTCCGGACTTCGTCGCCGGCCACAGCCTCGGCGAGTACACGGCCGCCGTGGTGTCGGGCGCACTCTCGCTCGAGGACGGGATGGGGCTGGTCTCCCAGCGCGGCCGGCTGATGGCCGACATCCAGTCCGAGCGACCGGGCGCCATGGCCGCGGTCATCGGGCTCCCGGCCGAGCAGGTGGAGGAGCTGTGCCGCCAGGCGTCGGACGCCGGCACGGTGCGGCCCGCCAACTTCAACACGCCGGCTCAGATCATCGTCTCCGGCGAAGAGGCGGCCGTCGTCAAGGTGATCGAGCTGGCGGAGGAGGCCGGGGCCAAGCGGGCACTGCGCCTGCAGGTGGGCGCCGCGTTCCACAGCGAGCTGATGGAGCCGGTGCAGCGCAAGCTCGGCGAGGCCATGGACGCCATCTCGTGGAACGACCCCGAGACCCCGCTCGTCTCGAATGCCTCGGGGACGGTCGTGACCACGGGGGAGGAGGTCCACCGGGCGCTGGTGGCTCAGATCGCGAGCCCCGTCCTCTGGGTCGACTGCGTCGAGACGATGGTCGGCAACGGCTGTGACACCTTCCTCGAGCTCGGGCCGGGGCGCGTGCTGAGCGGGCTCGTCCGCCAGATCAACGCCGACGTCGAGACCTTCCCCGCAGACTCGCCCGAGAAGCTCGCAGCGTTCAAGGAGCGGGCGGGGGCGTAGCCCTTGGCCATTGCACATCGGCGTGCCTGCCTTGCCATACCCCTCGCCGTAGCAGGTGCCGGAGCCCTCTTTGGCTCCCTTCCAATCGGCTCCGCGGCGGCGGCGGGGCTGTCGCAGCCGAGCGTCGGCAGGTCGGCGAACGTGGCACGTGCCAGCGGCGTCGTGCGCGTGAAGGTCAGAGGCGGCCGGCGCTTCGTGCGACTGACGCGACCACGCCAGATTC
>JAWVFS010000371.1:0-6708 GCA_033855795.1 Solirubrobacteraceae bacterium
CGGCCTTCACGCGGTTCGCGCTGACGCACCCGCTCGGGCTGCCCAACCGCATCGGCGAGACGCACATCCGCTTCGTCGCCGACGCGGACTTCGAGGAGCGCTCCATCGGCTGCATCGCCCAGGTGCCGCAGGGTGGGCTCACGTGGTTCATGGAGGGTGACGCCGGCTCCGTGCTGGAGGCCACGGACGGGGCCTGCCAGGACGCACTCGAGCCGCTCAACGGCGAGGTGCCGCTGGGCCTCGTCGCCTTTGACTGCATCGCCCGCCGTGGCGTGCTCGGCGAGGACGGCGTCCAGGCCGAGGTCGATCGACTCGGCGTCCAGGCCGGGGGCGCGGCGGTGGCCGGCTTCTACACGTACGGGGAGATCGCTCGCACCCACGGCATGGCCGGGTTCCACAACCAGACGCTCGTGGTCCTCGCGCTGAGCTGAGCGCGGCCATCGCGGCCGGCACGCGCTAGCCGCGCAGGCGGTCGACCAGTCGCCGCCACGGACCGGGTCTCCGCGGCTGGTCCTTCGCCCACTCGTCCCGGCTGGGCAGCCGGCCCGCCTTCCGGGCCTCCAGCACGCATTTCGTGTGCGCGTGCCGCCGCCGCGACGCGTCGCCCTCCGGAGCGATCAGGACGTGATCGCTCAGGGCCGGCAGGAACCCGCCGCACAACGGGCAGCGATAGGTCGCCGGCTTGCGATTCTGCGCCCGGCGAACCGACCACCAGGACGCTTGCACGAGCGGCTTGGCCATGGTCAGCGCAGCAGCGCGATGACGACCAGCACGATGACGACGATTCCGATGCCGGCGGCCGTGAGGCTCACCGGGCGCTGGCGCCACCAGAACTCGGGCTTGGCCCGGTCGCGGGTGTAGCGGCCCTCGGGCGGTGTGCCCACCCAGTCATCGTCGTCGTCGAAACGGGCCATTCGTCTACATGGGACCACAACAGCGCCGGGGCCGGCGCCATCAGGTCACCGGCCCCGAGAAGCCGCAGCTTCCTAGGCGCACACCCGCACATCCTGTTGTTCCCGTCCTGCGGACGGACCTAACCGGCGGCCTCAGGCGGTTTTCGGGCGGCGCATCGCGTCGATCCCGGGCCACAGGAGCAGCCGACGAATTGAGAAGCGGGCAGTAGTTGGCGCGTCGGAGCGTACGGACACGATGGTGCCCACCGGGGTGCCGTTGCGCGGCCTTGCCACTAGTCGTCGGCCCCGTGATGGAGACGGGAGAGAAGGAGGTGCCGGGAGAAGAAGTTCGGATCGACCGCACCCGTCGCCACGAGCCGCCACGGCGGCGGAAGCGGCCCATCGACGGAATCCGCGAGCAAGCGGCCTGGCCCGAACGGGTCGCGAAGGACGACCCGGACGGCGGGCGGTGCAGTCGCGGCGATCCGTTGGAGGACGTCGCGCTTGGGCTTGACCTGGTTCACGACGTACACCACGTCGGCTCCCTCGTAGTCATGGTCACGGCCGTCTTGGCAGAGGATCCCCAACCGTTCCGACCCATGACGCTGCGTGACGAGACGCGCGAGGTCCGCGGCCCCCCGGTCGACGTCGAGCGCCGTGATCCTGAAGGCTTGCGTGCGCTCGTGAAAGAAGAACGCTGCGGCCGGGAGCGCCCCGCAACCGACGATGACCACACGGCGGCACCCGCCGAGGTCGACTAGCCGCGCCGTTTCTTCGAGGCGGTCAAACGTGTTCAGCGCAAAGGCGCTTTGGACGAGATCTCCGAAGCTCCCGTCGACTGCGCGGGGCGTGCGGAGAAGTTCCGCCGCCTCGGCCCGCTCAGCGTGCAGCAGGTGCCGTCGCTGGAAGGGGGCGAGACGCCCCTGGTAACGACGGCCCTCCTCGGACTCGAGGAGGTTGCAGACAGAGCGAGAAGAGGCGAGTCCGCGGACTTCCGCGGCCACCGTCGCCCAATCCGACAGGAAGGCTTCGTCGGATCCCGGCACCCGCAGGAGGGTCTCCCAGGCGATGAGCCGCGAAGCGAGCACGCCCGCTTCGCGCGTCACCAAAGGCTCGCCTCGAGCGTCGTCCAGTGGTCCAGCCGCGAGGAGGGCGCTTCCGCCCGGCCACCGCAACTGACGATTCCCGAGGTCAAGATCGACTACACCAGCCTGCCGGCCCGCCGCGCTGTCGCCCGTATGCGGCCGCGGGGGTCGAGGCCCGGATCTCGGCTAGGAGGCGCTCAGTGAGCTCGCTGGCGCTCTCGCCTGCCGCGAAACCTCCGCGCTGCGGCGCGAAGAAGCGCACGCGCAGGTCGGGGCGCTTGGGGAAGCGGACCAGATCGACCGTGCCCTGGACGGTGCAGCACACGATCTGCGCCTCGGGCACGGCTTGCGCGATCCGCCCGAGCCCGCTCCGGGCGCGCAGCGTTCGCCCGCCCGACCGGGTGCCCTCGAGGAAGATGCCGATACACGCTCCCGCGCGAAGCTCCGAGATGGCTCTTTCGAGCGCCCCGGCGTCGCCCTTGCCACGGTCGATCGGGATCTGGCCCATCCCGTCGAGGACCTTTGCCAGCAGCGCGTTCTTCCACAGTGAAGACTTTGCCAGGGCTTGGATCTGGCGCCGCTCGAGGGCGGCGGTCCCGATCACGATCGGATCCCACCATGAGTCGTGGTTACCGGCCAGGAGCGTCGGCCCCGAGCTCGGCAGATGCTCAAGGCCCGACACCTCGAGGCGACCCCACCCGCGAACGACCGGCGAGCTGGCCGCCATCACCCCGCGGAAGGCGGGTGTCACCTGCGGGGCGACCGGCATGACCGAATCCTTTCAGGAACATGCCGGCCGGCGGGCGGGGCCGGCTTCCCGATGGTCTCGTGGTGGCAGCTCCCTTGTCACAGGGCCCGCTCGCGCCCTCGCCGGCTGGCTCAGAGGTTCTCCTTGTGTTCGATCGGATTGTCGCGACACGCCGCTTGCGAGACGATCTCGTCGAGGACGACCCGGTCGTGCCTGAGCTGGGGCCCTCATCTCCGTGCGATGACCCCAGCACTCGCAGCACTCGATGAGCAGCCGGCCCGGCCGGAGCTTCCGCCCGGCCCCTATCTCGTCGCCGGCGTCGGCCGCGCGGGACTGGCGGCTGCGGCCGCTCTGGAGCGGCTGGACGGAGCGGCCAGCGTGAGCGCGTGGGACGGGATCGTGTCGCGCGTAACCCTGGAGGCCCGAGCGGGCCTGTCCGCGCGCGGTATCGATGTCACGCTGGGCGGCGACGGCGCGGACCTGCTCCGCCGCGATCCCAGACCTGCGTGCATCGTGAAAAGTCCGGGCATTCCCTGCGACTCGCCGCTGCTGGTTGCGGCAGCGCGCCGCGGGCTCGCAGTCGTCGACGAGCTCGAGCTCGGATGGCGACTGGGGAGGGCGCCCGTGATCGCCATCACCGGCACCAACGGGAAGTCGACCACGGCGTCGCTTGTGGTCGAGGCGCTCCATGCGGCTTCGGTAAGAGCGGCGCTCGCGGGCAACACGGAGTTCGGCGATCCCCTGTCGGCCGTGTCGAGCGTCGAGTCCTGTGTCGTGTGCGAGGTCTCCAGTTACCAGCTGGAGGCGTGCCCGGAGATGCTGCCGGCCGTCGCCGTGCTCACGAATCTGACGCGCGACCACCTGCACCGGCATCGTACGATGGAGCGCTACGGGGGGCTCAAGCGCCGCCTCTTCGTTCGCGACGGTCGGGCGACGCCGCTGGCCGTCGTGAATGTGGACCAGGCCTACGGGCGGGCGCTGGCGGACGCGGTTGAGGACGCCGGCGGGTCGGCGGTCCGCTACGGCACCCAGCGCGAGGCCGACTACAGGCTCGAGTCCTGCGACTGGGACCTCCGGTCGGCTTCTGCCCGGATCCGGACGCCGAGTGGTGTGCTCGCGGTAAGGACGCGGCACCCAGGGCCTCACAACGCGGCCAACGTGACGGCGGCGGTCGCCCTCGCCGGCGCGCTCGAGATCGATCGGGACGCGACCGTAGAGCGGCTTGCGGCCGCACCGCTCATCCCCGGGCGCTTCGAGCTGATCGACGAGGGCCAGCCGTTCGACGTCGTCGTGGACTACGCCCACACTCCTGACGCGCTCCGTCGCGTCATGCGGACTGCCCGCCGGATCGTCCGCGCGCGCCCGGGCGCGCGACTTCACGCCGTGCTCTCGGTCCCCGGCACGCACGACCCGCCCAAGCGACCGCAGATGGGCCGGATCGCACGTTCGCTGGCCGATGAGCTCGTGATAACGACCGCGAGCCTCTATGGAGAGGCGCCGGAAGCCGTGGTCAACGGGCTGCTGAGCGGCGCCAGGGGCGTGAAGGGAGCCGCGGTTACGGTGGCGCTGGACAGGCGGGTGGCGATCGACCGCGCGCTCCGCTCCGCCCGGGACGGGGATTTCGTCCTCGTCGCGGGGCGCGGCGCGCTGCCGCGGATACGCGTCGACCAGTCTGGGGCGGGTCCCGTCTTCGACGACCGAGCGGTGGTCCGCGAGCTGCTCGCGGACCAGTGTGAGCCAGTTGCCGTTACCCAGTAGCGGACGGTCAAGCCGCCCCAGCCCACAGCCTCTTCAAGATGTCGATCTTCTCGTCGAACCAGCCGATCAACTTCACGTCGGAGTCGAGCGATTCGGGCGGGTGCGAGATCAGCGAATCGTTTCCGATCAGGCGATCCCAGTCCACGCGAACCTCGCCCGGGCGCGGCGTCGCGCCGTCGCGACGAGTGAACCGCACGTCCGCCTCCTGCATCACCCGGATGAACTCCTGAGCCATCAGCCCGTACGTCACCGTCGTCGGGTGAATCCCGTCGAGCGAGATCAGCCCGCCCTGGATCCGGCCGTCGGGTCCTGAGGCGAAGAAGCGCGAGTTCGGCTCCGGGCGAAGCCGGCGCAGTTCCTCGGGCAACTCGTACGGTGTCCACCACGCGGGCAGGCGCACCTTCTTGTCCTCCAGGTAGCGCCGAGTGGCCAGGCGGTCGAGCAGGCCGGCGAGATCGAGGACACGCCAGTCGCGCCCCTCCTCTCGGGCAGCGGCGACGGAGGCGACGATCGTGTCGTTGTAGCCGTCGATCGCCGAGTCGATCGCGCGCGCCTCGTCAGCCGTCAGGTGCGGGTCGTCGGCGGTATCGAAGTCGCCGTCGGAGATCCACGGGCGCGTGTAGAACTTGAAGTACCGCGATCCCTCCTCGACCTTTCCGCCGACCCCCCGTGCCACCGGAGCGATCGTCACGTGCGGCACCGTCCCGAAGATCACATGCCGCGCCCGGATCTCTCGCACCCGCGAGACGACCTGCGCCCACTCGGCGGCGAAGTGGGCCGGCTGCCACACGTTGTAGTCGGCCTTCTTCTTGAGGTCGTCGTAGCCGGGCCCGCTCCAGTGCACGCGGAGCCCGATCACGGTGCCCAGGGCGTTGTTGGCTCCGAGGAGCACGATCAGTGTCTCGATGCCGTCGCCCTCCGGGTCGTCCTCCGTTCCCTCGCGCGAGAGGGCTGCCGCCGCCTCGAGCGGCGTCAGGGGCAGCCCGCCGGGCGTGCGGGCGGAGTCCAGAACGCGCCCGGCCGAGATCCGGTCGGCGTTGCGAACCAGCGGCACGATGTGGTGGCCATCCGGAGTGCGCAGGCCCTCGTGCGCGTTGTCGGCGTTGCGCGACAACGCGTCGCGCAGATCCCAGCCGTAGATCCCCAGGTTGTGATTGATGAGGCCGCGCGGGGGCAGCACCGATCCGGGTCCCGCATCCCACCAGTGCTCCGCCTCGGCAAGCCGGTGGCGGGTATGGAAGAGCGCGCCCGGCAGCTCCCACCACGAGACCTCGTCGCCGAACCGGTCCTCGAGGTCACGGACCAGCAACTCGATGTTGAGCGGGATCCCCCCGAAGCCCGGATAGTGGGGGTGGCGGAACTCCGGGTAGCACCCGAGCTCCCAGGCGATGATCGCGGGGTAGGACAGGTCGGTGTTGTAGATCGCGCCGCTCTGGAAGCCGTGCGTGAGGGAGTCGCCGACGGCCACGAGGCGGTGACGCGGGCGCCCGGTGCCCTTCACCGTCACATCGATGCCCACGTCCGACCGCGTTTCGGGCTCTCGCGCCGTGCGGGTGACCTCGACGC
This sequence comes from Solirubrobacteraceae bacterium, assembly GCA_033855795.1. Classification (GTDB taxonomy): domain Bacteria; phylum Actinomycetota; class Thermoleophilia; order Solirubrobacterales; family Solirubrobacteraceae; genus JALYZC01. The sequence continues at coordinate 6,051 of JAWVFS010000371.1, forward strand.
CGTCCGGCAGCGCCTCGCGCCCCGCTTCTGCATCCCCCATGTCCCCACGCTCCCCGAGTCGAGTGCTCTCGAGACGACCCTAACCACCTCCGGGACGGCGGAACCAGGAACGACCGAGGCCGGCGCTCCCGCACCGGCCCCGATGAAGCCACATCTGTGTCCCCCTAGGCGCTCAACTCAACCGCACCCAGTGTTGTTCCCGCAGGACGAGCATGTGTAACACGACCCGGTCCGCTGCATCATGCCGCCGCACTGCGAGCAGGCCGGCCCGAGCTCGAGCGACCCCGACAGCTTGGCCGGCTGCACCGGCGGCGTGTCGGTCATCGCGGCGGTCGCGGGCTTGGCCCCGCCGTTGCCGCCGCCGTTCTCCGGCCCGGCCGTGTCCGACCGGCCGGCCAGCGCCGTGTCCTCGGCCATCTTGCGCGCGCGGACCTCGGGGGTGAGGATCCCCAGGTCCTCCTGGGTGTCGGTGTCCAGGAAGCGCGAGGCCAGCCAGCGCATGATGTAGTCGGGCATCGACTTCGCGAACGGGATCTCGGGGTTGCTCGTGATCCCCTCGGGGTCGAAGCGCATATAGGAGAACTTGCGCACGAGCGTCTCGAGCGGCACGCCGTACTGCAGCGCGATCGAGATCGACGTCGCGAACGCGTTCATCATG
>JAWVFS010000372.1:0-7493 GCA_033855795.1 Solirubrobacteraceae bacterium
AAGGCCTCGAGGGCCTCCCCGATGTCTCTCCGGCGTTCGTCGTTGAGCGCCTGGACGGTGGCTGGGTCCTGCAGCTCGCCGCGCGCGACGACGTCGCCGTTGCGGCGGATCTCGCCGCCGTGGATCACGATCGTGTCGCCGTCCGCCAGCTCCGAGAACAGGGGCGCCCCGGGGGCGTCCACGAGAACGATCCCGGCCTGCACCAGCAGCAGCGGCCCGGCGTTGGGGTAGCGCCCGGTGGACGACGGTGCGGTGTTGATCACCGCCTCGATGCCACAGGCGATCAGGTCCTCGGCGGACACGCGGTCGAGGTCGGTGTGGTCGAGGATCGCGATGTCGCCCCGTCGCAGGCGCTTGACGAGATGCTTCGTTCGCTTCCCCAGCCGCGCGATCCCCCGGACCTCGCGCGGCCGGGTTTCCACCGCGGCAGGCCGCGGTTTCGTCCTGGAAACGGCCACCGGCGGAGTCTACGGCCCCGCCCCCACCGGCGCGACCCGGAGCGGACGGCTGCACGACCCCGTGCGCGCCCCGCGGTTACGCGGCCTTGAGCAGCTCGCGGGCGTGGCGGCGCGCGCCGAGATCGGCGTCGTCGGCGCCGAGCATTCGAACCAGCTCGCCCTCCAGCTCGTCGCGGTCGAGCCGGCACACGTCGGCGCGCGCGGGCCGCGCAGACGCGTCCTTGGCGATCGAGAAGTGGCGGGCCGCCAGCGCGGCCACCTGGGGCAGGTGGGTGATGCACAGGATCTGACGATGCTCTCCGAGCGCGCGCAGGCGGTCGGCGACGGCGCGGGCCGTGTGGCCGCCCACGCCGGCGTCGATCTCGTCGAACACGAGCAGGCCGGGGCCGTCGGCGCCGCCCCGGTCGGCCGCGACACCGGTCAGGGCGAGCATGACGCGCGACAGCTCGCCGCCGGAGGCGATGTCGCGCAGCGGCCCGTCGGGGACACCCGGGTTGGGGGCGATGCGGAATTCGACCGCCTCGTCGCCGGCGGGGCCCCGGGCCTCGCGCGCCGTGAGGACGACCTCGAAGCTCGCGCCCTCCATGGCCAGCTCGGCGAGGCGCTCGCGGACCGCCGCCGCCAGCCGCGGAGCGGCGTCCCGGCGGGCAGCGCTGAGCGCGCCCGCCAGCTCGTCCTGCTCGGCGCGCCCCTGAGCGAGGCGATTCGTCACGTCCTCGATCGCGACCTCGGCGCCGGCCAGCTCGTCGCGCCGCGCGCGACAGCGCTCCGCGTGCTCGAGCACGGCCGCGACGCTCCCGCCGTGCTTGCGGTTGAGCCGCTCGATCGCCTCCAGGCGCTCCTCGACCTCGTCGAGGCGGCCGGGTGGCGCGTCCACGGCCTGCTCGTAGCGGCGCAGCTCGGCGGCGAGATCGTCGCTCTCCAGGTGCAGCGCGCGGGCCCGCTCGGCCAGGGCGTCGAGCTCGCCGTCCACCCCCGCGAGCGCGTCCAGCGCGCGCTCGGCTTCGGCCAGGAGGGCCGCGACGCCGTTCTCGTCGCCGGCCCCGGGCACCAGCGCCTCGGCGCCGGTCCCGGCCGCGCCCCGCAGGCCCTCGAGGTGGCGCAGGCGCTCGCGCTCGGCCCGCAGCTCCGCCTCCTCGGCCTCGCTCGGCGCGGCCGCCTCGATCTCGGAGAGCTCGAACTCGAGCAGGTCCAGCTCGCGCTCGCGCGCGCCCGCCAGCTCGCGCAGCGACTCCAGCTCGGCCGTCAGCTCGCGCACGATCGCGTGGGCCACGGCGTGCCGGCCGCGCCGCTCCGCCTGCTCGGCGCCGCAGTAGGCATCGAGCACCTCAAGCTGGGCCGAGGCCAGGGTCAGCTTGCGGTGCTCGTGTTGGCCGTAGAAGGCCAGCAGCTCGCCGCCCAGGTCGCGCAGGTCGGCCGCGCTCGCCGAGCGGCCGTTGAGGTACGCGCGGGTGCGACCCTCGGCGCTCACCCGCCGCGCGAGCACCACCTCCTCGGCGCCCTCGGGCAGTCGCTCGGCGAGGCGCTCGCGCAGCGCGTCGGGAAACTCGAAGGCGCCCTCGACGTAGGCCTCGGCCGCCCCGGGCCGCACGATGCCGCTGCGGGCGCGGCCGCCGAGCAGCAGGTCCAGCGCGTGGGCCAGCACGGTCTTGCCGGCGCCGGTCTCGCCCGTGAGGACGTTGAGCCCGGGCCCCAGGCGCAGCTCGGCCCGCTCGATCAGCAGCAGGTTCTCGACACGGAGCTCACACAGCACGGGCGACGGTGTACCAGCGGCGCCCGACGGAGCGGTCGAATCCAGCCGCTCGTCGCGGTGTTTTTCAGCAGAAGAGTCGTCAGTCGTCAGTCCTCAGTCGTCAGAAGCGAGGCCCCGGCCCTAGCAACTGACGACTGACGTCTGACGTCTGACGACTAAGAAGCGAGCCGCCCGAACTTCTCCCGCAGGCGGTGGTAGAAGGACGCCCCCGGGACCTGGGCCAGCTTGCCGCAGCCGTCGCGGAACATCATCCGCAGCGACTCGCCCGCGGCGAGCTCGGAGATCGGACGCCCGTCCACCGTCACATCGATCGGCTCTTCGCGCGAGCGGTTGCTCACGGACAGGGTGTCCTGGGGTGCGACGACGAGCGCCCGCGCGGTGAGCGAGTGCGGCGCGATGAACGACACGGCGTAGCCCTCCACGCCCCAGGCCATCACCGGCCCGCCGTTGGCAAGGTTGTACCCGGTGGACCCGGCGGGCGTGGAGACGACGATGCCGTCGGAACGTACGCGGCCGATCTCCTCGTCGCCGACCGCGTAGGAGAGGTCGGCGACCCGCAGGCCGGGTTGGCGGTGGAAGGAGACGTCGTTGATCGCGGTCCAGCCCACGTCCTCGTGCCCGTCGACGACGATCGCGGGCAGGTCCATGACCTCGAAGTTCCCCGCCAGCGCGCGGCGGAAGGCGTCGGGCACCTGGTCGGGCTCGACGGTGGCGAGGAACCCGACCTCGCCGTAGTTGACGGCGAAGACGGGGGTGCCGCTGCCGAGGTAGGTGCGCAGCGCCTGAAGGATCGTGCCGTCGCCGCCGAGCACGAGCGCGAGGTCGGCTGGGCATCCCACGGGGGCATGGAGCGAGAGCCCGGCCCCGTTCTGCAGGTCGTGCTTCTGTGTCTCCTCCTCGGAGAAGCACAGCTCGACGCCCGCCTCGGCCGCTGCCTTGCGCAGCTCTCCCAACGCGGGCGCGATGTCCTGGGGCCGGCGGTGCGTGATGACGTTCACGCGGCGCACGGGACCGATCACGGCTCGACCTCCCGCGCCGCCGCCTCGATGTCCTCGAGGCCCGGGCGCCCGGACTCGGCAAGCCACACGAACGTCTCGCGGTTGCCCTTCGGGCCCGGGAGACCCGACGACGCGAAGGCGAGCACGCTCGCGCCGACTCGTTCCGCCGCGCCCGCCACCGCCATGAGCGCCGCGCGGCGGTCCGCGGGCTCGCGCACGACGCCGCCCTTCCCCACCCGCTCGCGCCCCACCTCGAACTGGGGCTTGCAGAGGGCGAGGCAGTCGAAGGCGGGGGCCGCACACGCCAGCACCGCGGGGAGCACCTTCGCCAGTCCGATGAAGGACACGTCGATCGTGATCAGCTCCGGCGCGTACGGCAGGTCCTCGGGCCGCAGGTGGCGGGCGTTGAAGCGCTCGAGCACGGACACCCGGCCGTCGCCGCGAATGCCCCACGCCAGCTCGCCGTAGGCGACGTCGAGGGCGGCGACGTGTGCCGCGCCCGCCTGGAGCAGGCAGTCCGTGAAGCCCCCGGTGGAGGCGCCCACGTCGAGGCAGCGTCGGCCGGCCGGGTCCACGCCGGTGGCCGCCAACGCGTTGGCGAGCTTGCGCCCGCCGCGCGACACGAAGTCCGGCGCCTCGGCCACCGCGACGACCACGTCCTCGGCCACGAGCTGGCCCGGCTTGGCCGCCCGCTGGCGCGCGCTGCCCAGCCGGACCTCCCCCGCGAGCACGCTCGCAGCGGCCCGGGTGCGGGAGGGGAACAGCCCGCGCTCGGCCAACAGGGTGTCCAGCCGGGTCTTCGCCATCGGGGGAACGGTACCGGCGCGGGGCGCGCCGACTTGGCGACTAGCATGCAGCCGATGGCACGCCTGCCCCTTCCCCGCCGCGCCCGCCAGGTCCCCTGGCAGGCCGTGCTCGCCCTCGCGCTGCAGATCGCGCAGGAGGGCCGGAAGCGCTGGAACCGCCTCAGCGCGCGCGAGCAACGCGCCGTGCGCGACGCGATCACCCGTTCGCGCGGCCGCCTCGATCGGCTCAACCAGCGCGAGCGCGAGGAGCTGCGGCGGATCGTCTGGAAGGCCGTAGGGCCGCAGTAGTTCCAGTCGTCAGTCGTCAGTCGTCAGTTGCTAGGGCTCTCGGGCCTCGCTTCTGACAACTGAGAACTGACAACTGACCTCCTCTGTGCCCGAGCTCACAGAACTGGCGTTCGATCGGCCTCACACTGCTTTTCATAATGACTGCCTTTCGACTCATCTCCCTCCCCACGCATGGCGCGTTCGAGCTCCTGGCCGGCGTGTTCGCGATGGTCGCGCCGTTCCTGTTCGGGTTCACGCCCGCGGGCACGGTGGTCGCGGTCGTGATCGGCGCTCTGATCGTCGGGCTGTCCCTGGCCGCCGCCAGCAACGAGCGGGGCTCGCTGCCCATCTCCGCCCACTTCGCCTTCGATCGCGGCATCGTGATCGGGCTGCTGGGCGGGGGCGTGCTGGTCGGCCTCGCCGGCGACGCCGCGGCGGCGCTGTTCCTGGCCCTGACCGGCGTGGCGCTCCTGGCCCTCAGCCTCACGACCCGGTACAGCGCCACCGCGTAACGACTTCCCCCATAGATCGAGACCGCTCGACAAAAAGAGCGCATCTCTCTCCTCCCCCTGAACCGGCCCGCCACGAATGGGGGGCCGTTTCTCTAGGCGGACGCGGTCGCGGGGGGCGCGACCGGCTCGGTCGGGCGCCCGCGCGGAGCGTCCCACTCCTCGTCGGACATCGAGAGCACAGCCCGCGCGAGCACCGCGAACGGGATCAGGATCAGCACGCTGTTGATGATGCTGGCCGCCTGGTCCTGGCCGCCGAAGAACGCGATCAGGCCGCCGAGGAAGATCAGGATCGCGGCCCAGATCGGGATCAGCTTGCCTCGCCAGGCGGCGATGGCGAGGAGGATGAGGCCGAGGACGATGCCCAGCAGGAACAGGATGAACAGCGGAGCCCCGGCCGCCGTGTTGTTGGCCGCGTGCAGGTACTTCGCGAGCTCGGCGCGGTTCAGTCCGGGCTGGTTGACCATCTCGTACTCGACGACCGTGAACGCGTAGAAGGCGGTCGTCACCGCCGTGCCGACCAGCAGCAGGCTCCCCGCGATCTGGCCCAGCGTCACCCGGCGGTTCCGGAACAGGTGGATGATGCCGACGCTGGCCGCAAGGAGGGTGAGCGTGCCCAGCAGGAACAGCACGGATCCCCACAGGTAGGCGCTCTTGTGGGCGGCGACGCTGTTGAGCTCCTTGAGCTTGTTGTCGTTATCGGTGTTCGGGGTGATGATCCCCGACACCAGCATGAGCACGGGGCCGGCGATCAACGCCAGGCCGGTCAGGGTCCTGCCGAAGTTGCGGGCGTCCGAGAATCTGAGCATTCCACTCCTTCACGATGGGTTGCGAACAGCTGGCCTCAGGTGCAGCGGTCCGGAACCTAGATCGAGCGCCGACCGGTGTCAATCGGTGTTTCTGGCCGCCGCGTCGGCTAGGCGCCGGTGAGCGCCGAGCTCGGCTCGGCGACCGCGGCCTCGATGCGCTCGGCGATGCGCTCGCCGGTGTAGCCGACCTCTTCGTGGAGAAGGGCGGGCTTACCGTGCGTCACGTAGCGGTCGGGGAGTCCGACGCGCAGGATGCGGGGCGAGACGGCGCCGGTCTCCGAGAGCGTCTCCCACACGGCGGAGCCGAAGCCGCCCATCAGGACGCCCTCCTCCACCGTCACGAGCAGGTCGTGCTCGGCCGCGAGCTGGGCCATGAGGCCGACGTCGATCGGCTTCGCGAAGCGCGCGTCGGCGACGGTGACCTTCATGCCCCGCTGCCCCAGCAGATCCGCGGCCTCCAGGCCCTTCTGGACGCCGGTGCCGTAGCCGACGATCGCCACGCGGTCCCCCTCGCGCAGGATCTCGCCCGTCCCGATCTCGATCGCCGCCGGCTCCTCCGGGCGATCGACGCCCACCGCCTCGCCGCGCGGGTAGCGCAGGGCGATGGGCCCGTCGTCGTGCAGCAACGCGGTGCGCAGCATGTTCACGAGCATCGCCTCGTCGCGCGGGGCCATCAGGATCATGTTGGGCAGGCAGCGCAGGTAGGCGATGTCGAAGACACCGTGGTGCGTGGGCCCGTCGTCGCCGACCAGGCCGGCGCGGTCCATGGCGAACACGACGTTGAGCTTCTGCAAGCACACGTCGTGGACGATCTGGTCGAAGGCGCGCTGGAGGAACGTCGAGTAGATCGCGGCGACCGGCTTGACGCCCTGGAGCGCGAGCCCCGACGCGAACAGGATCGCGTTCTGCTCGGCGATCCCGACGTCGAAGTAACGCTCGGGGATGGCCTCCTGGAGCAGGTTGAGGCCGGTGCCCGAGTTCATCGCCGCTGTGATGCCGACGATGCGCTCGTCGCGTTCACACTCCGCCACGAGCGCCTCGCCGAAGACCTTCGTGTACTGCGGCGGCGCAGGCTTGGCCTGGGTGAACTTGGGCTTCTTGGCGGCCGCGGCCGGGGCGCCGTTGGCGATCGACTTCGGCTTGGCGGCGTGCCACTTCTCCATGCCCTCGAGGTCGCCCTCCTCGGCCGGCGCGAAGCCCTTGCCCTTGACGGTGGCGATGTGCACCACGACCGGGCGGTTGGCGGCCAGCGCCTCGCGGAGGGCGCGGCGCAGCTCGTGCACATCGTGGCCGTCGATCACGCCCATGTACGCCCAGTCGAGCTCCTCCCAGAACAGGCCGGGCGCCCAGAAGGCCTTGATCGACTCCTTCAGCTGCGGGCCGAGGCGCTCGAAGCGGGCTCCGATGCCGGCCGGGAGCTTGGTCAGGCCGCCCTCGACGTCCTCGCGCACCTTCCAGAGCTTGGGGTTCATGCGCACGCGGTTGAAGTACCGCGACAGGGCACCGACGTTGGGGGCAATCGACATGCCGTTATCGTTGAGCACGACGACCATCGGCGTCCCGAGGCCGCCCGCCAGGTGGAGCGCCTCGAAGGCGACGCCCCCGGTCATCGCGCCGTCGCCGATCACCGCGACGACCCGGCCGTCCTCGCCCTGGCCCTGGCGCATCGCCTCCTTGATCCCGACCGCGTAGCCGATCGACGTGGAGGCGTGGCCCGCGCCCATGATGTCGTGCGGGGACTCGGCGATAGAACAGAACGGGGCGAGGCCGTCGTACTTGCGGATCGTGTCGAGCCGGTCACGGCGCCCGGTGAGGACCTTGTGCGGGTAGGCCTGGTGGCCGACGTCCCAGAGCACCTTGTCGCGCGGGGACTGCAGCAGCGAGTGCACCGCG
>JAWVFS010000373.1:0-5664 GCA_033855795.1 Solirubrobacteraceae bacterium
ACAGCATGGGCGAGCTGATCGGGATCAACACGCTGGGCAACACCCAGCAGGGCGGCCGCACGATCCAGGGCCAGTACTACGCGATCTCGTCCGACCGGATCAGCACGCTGCTGCCGAACCTCGAGGCCGGCAAGAGCCAGGCCTATGTCGGCTGGAGCCTGGCGCCGGTCGACCAGGTGTCACTCTCGACGGCGTTCAAGGACGATCCGGTGTTCCAGTCCGCCAAGCTGGGGACGACGGTGGCGAACCTCCTTCAGAAGAACAACGTGAAGGGGCTCTACGTCATCGACAGCACGACCGGATCGCCGGCCAAGGCCGCCAAGCTCGGCTTCGGCGACCTGATCCTGTCGATCGAGAACACGCCGGTGAAGAGCGTCTCCGACATGTGCGACATCGTGCAGTCGCACAGCACCGGGGACAAGCTGCTGGTTCGGGGGCGGTACCTCAACAGCGCCGCCAACCTGAACCAGGTGCTCGTGCGCTGGCGCACCCAGGTCACCCTGAAGTAGCCGCCGCGCAAGTCGTGGCCGGTTCGCGCATCGGGCCCTAGCATGGGGCCCGATGCGCGGCCGTGACCTGACCCTGCGTGCCGGTGGCCGCACGCTGGCGCTGGCCGACCGGCCGCGCCTGATGGGGATCCTCAACGCGACGCCCGACTCGTTCTCCGGCGACGGCGCCCGTCTGACGACGCTGGAGGCGCGCGTGGCGCGCGCCCGCGCGCTGGTCGAGGAGGGGGCGGAGGTCATCGACGTCGGCGGGGAGTCGCAGATCACGACCACGCCGCCGGTTGCCGTCGCGGAGGAGATCGAACGGGTCGCCCCGCTGATCGAGCGGATCGCGGGCGAGCTCGACGTGCTGGTGTCGGTGGACACCTACAAGTCCGCGGTGGCCGAGGCCGCGGTGGCGGCCGGAGCCGGCATGGTCAACGACGTCAGTGGGCTGCGCGACCCGGCTCTCGCCGACGTGTGTGGGCGCTCCGGCGCCGCGCTGGTGGTGATGCACACCCGCGCGGAGCCCAAGCGGAAGGTCCTCGATCACGCCTACGCCGACGTCGGCGCCGACGTGGCCGCGTTCTTGAGCGAGCGCATGGCCCTCGCGCGCGACCGCGGCGTGGCCGAGGAGCAGCTGGTGGTCGACCCGGGACCGGACTTCGCCAAGACACCCGAGCAGACGGTCGCAGCGCTGCGGGCGCTGCCCGCGCTCGTGGAGCTCGGGCGGCCCATCCTGCTCGCCGTGTCGCGCAAGGACTTCGTCGGGGCGATCACCGGGCGCCGGCCCGCCGACCGCGCCGCGGGGACGCTCGCGGCGCTGGCCCACGGCGTGGACGCCGGCGCGCGCCTGCTGCGGGTCCACGACGTGGCGGCGGCGGCGGACTTCCTTGCCGTGCGCGCCGCGCTGCGCGGCGAGGCGCCCGTGCCCCCGGAGCTCGAGCTCGCCGAGGGGCTGCGGCGCGAGCCCGAGCTGTAGCGTCAGCCTGCGGACACCGGGTCCGTCGGCCGGGCCGGGCATGCTATCCCGGAGGGACGAACATGCCACGGAAAAGGAGCGCCTCATGAAGCTGTTCATCGACACCGGGTCCGTCGCCGAGGTGCAGGAGATCGCCGCGTGGGGTGTTCTGTCGGGCGCGACGACCAATCCCTCGCTGCTGGCGAAGGAGGAGGGCGACCCCGGCGAGGCCATCGTGCGCATCTGCGAGCTCGTGAACGGCCCCGTCTCGGGCGAGGTCGTCTCGGAGGACCCGCACGAGATGGTGGAGCAGGGCCACGCCCTGCACGCCCTTCACGAGCACGTCGTGGTGAAGGTGCCCTTCGGCGCCGCGGGCCTCCAGGCGACCCGCGCACTGTCCGACGAGGGGATCCCGGTGAACATGACACTGGTCTTCTCGCCCACGCAGGCGCTGTTGACCGCCGAGGCGGGCGCCACCTACGTGTCGTGTTTCATGGGCCGGCTCGACGACATCTCCGTCGACTCCGCGGAGGTCGTCGCCGCGATCTGCGAGTCCCTGCGCCGGACCGGCGCCTCGTCCCAGGTCCTGGCCGCGTCGATCCGCAGCCCCGAGCATGTTGTCACCGCCGCGAAGCTCGGCTGCGAGGTGGCGACGATTCCCGGAAAGGTGCTGCACCAGATGCTCGTCCACCCGCTGACGGCGCAGGGCACCGAGAAGTTCGCCGCCGACTGGGAGTCACGTCCCGAGTTCGGCGAGTGGCTCAAGGGCCTGACCTCGCAGGGCGCGGTCGTCGCCTGAACGCCATCGCGCACGCTCGCACCCTCGCGCCCGCTAGGGTGGATGCGCGCGCCCACGCCGGGCGCGTGGTCGCCGGTGGCTGACCCAACGCCGCCGGACGCCGACCGACCACGACAGAGAGGACGCCCATGTCAGTGCTCGACCGTTCCGACCTCGAGGCCAGCCCGCTCGCCGACCTCCATGTGATCGCCTCCGAGCTCGGGCTCGATGGCTTTCGCCGCCTGCGCAAGGCCCAGCTGATCGACGCGATCGTCGAACGCCAGGGCGGCGATGGTGGTGGCGACGCCGCCAGCACCGAAGATGCCGCGGCCGAGGCGGAGCCGGCCGGCGAGGCCGACACGGAGACCGAGACCGAGGCCGACACGGAGGCCGAGACCGAGGCCGAGCGGCCTCGCCGGCGCCGTCGCGGTGGACGCGGCCGCGGCCGTCGCCCCGCCGAGCGGGACGGGGAGGATGACGCCGACGCCGGCCGCGCCGACGAGCGGAGCGAGGACCAGCAGGACGCACGCGACCGCGTCGTCGAGGGCGCTGTCGAGCTTCTCGGCAACGGCTCCGGCTTCGTCCGCGTGTCGCCGCCCGAGCCGTCGGACGAGGACGTCTACATCTCGGCGGCCCAGGTGCGGCGCTGCGAGTTGGTTTCCGGCGACGTCGTAACCGGACCGGTCCGGGGTCCGCGCCGCTCCGAGCGCTACCCGTCGCTGGTGCGCGTCGACACCATCAACGGCAAGCCCGCGGACGAGGTCGCCGAGGGCACCCGCTACGAGGACCTGCCCGCCACCTTCCCGTCCGAGCGCCTTGCGCTGGGCTCCGATGACCCCACGGCGCGGGCCATCGAGTGGCTGACCCCCTTCGGGAAGGGCTCGCGCGTGGCCATCGTGGGCGGCGCGCGAGCGGGCAAGACCGAGGCGCTGCTGCGACTCGCCGCCGCACTGGCGCCGGGCGCCGAGTCCGGGGGCTACGAGCTCTCGGTCGCGCTCGCGGGCGTGCGCCCGGAGGAGCTCGCGCTGTGGCAGGACGGCCCCGCGGCGCCGGCCGCGGCCGTCTCGTTCGCCGCGCCGGCCGACGCACAGGCGCAGGCGGTGGACGCCGTGGTCGAGCAGGGCCGGCGCCGGGCAGCGCGGGGGGACAACGTCGTGCTGCTGATCGACACCCTCGACGCCGTCACGCCGTCGATCGCCCGCCGGGCGCTCGGCGCCGCGCGCAACATCGTCGACGGCGGCTCGCTGACGGTGATCGCCACCGCGCACGCCCCGCTCGGCGGTGAGACCACGGTGATCGCGCTCGACGAGTCCCTCGCGGGCACGCGGCGCTTCCCCTCGCTCGACCTGCGCCACAGCGGCGTCGTACGCCCGGAGCTGCTCGTGAAGGACGAGGGCGCCGAGGCGATCGCCAAGGCGCGTGCCGAGGCGTTGGGCATCTAGTCGGGGTCGCGGAACTCGCAGGCCGCCAGGTGGTCGTTGACGAGCCCGGCGCCCTGCATGAACGACTGGGCCGTCGTCGGGCCCAGGAACGCGAAGCCGCGGCGCTTGAGCTCGCGGGCCATGTCCTTGGATTCCGCGGTCGTCGACTGCAGATCGGCGCCCGAGGCGGGTACCGGTCGCGACCCGGGATCCGGGGCGAAGCTCCACAGCAGCTCGGTCAGGCTGCCACCTTCGTCCTCCAATCGGCGAGCGGCCTGCGCGTTGCGAACGGTCGCCTCGATCTTGGCGCGATTGCGCACGATCGACGCGTCGCCGAGCAGGCGCTGAACCTGGCGGTCGTCGTAGTCGGCGACCCGCTCGATCTCGAAACCGTCGAACGCCCGGCGGAACGCGTCCCGCTTGCGCAGGATCGTCAGCCACGACAGGCCCGACTGGAACGCCTCCAGCGTCAGGAGCTCGAACACCGGCACGTCACCGCGGAGGGGCCGGCCCCACTCGCGGTCGTGGTAGTCGACGTACTCCGGCGCCCCGAGGCACCACCAGCAGCGAAGCCGTCCGTCCGCGCCGGGGCCGACGTCCACCGGTGCCCTCGCTCAGCGCGGCACGTAGGCCACGCGGTCCCAGGACGGCTCGGGGGCCAGCTCGATCGGCTCGCCGTCGCGGTCGGGCTGGATGTAGGCGAACGTCTGGGAGTCGGCCTCGAAGGCCACGTCGAGCTCTCCTTCCTTCACGCGCTGGTCGAGCCAGGCGCTCCGGAAGACGAGCCGGCGCAGCCAGTGCACGAGGGAGCGGTCGGCCGGGCCGACGAGGTCGGGCCAGCAGTCGTTGACGTGCTCGCCGAGCGCGGACGCCGGGTCGTGGACCTCGCCGTTGACGACGAGGTTCACGAGGTCCTCGAGCTCGGGCTCGCTGAGCCGGCCGTCGACGAAGCCGACCTTCAGAGCGGCCTGCTCGCAGCGCTCCCCGAAGTCGCGCTCGTTGAAGGTGAAGCGCAGCTCACCGTATTCGAGCACGAAGTCCTGGCCGGAGTCGTAATTGCCTCGACGCGTCGTGTCCATGCGGCGTCGGGATCATATGCGGGACTCCTTCGTGAGGCGTGGGCGTGCACATGAACTTGCAGTAGGGTCAGCCGCATGAGCGAAGCGCTCGACGGCAAGGTCGCCGCGATCACCGGGGCCACCTCCGGGATCGGCGAGGCGACCGCCTTTGCCCTGGCCGCCGCCGGCGCGAAGGTCGCGCTCGCCGGGCGCCGCGAGGACCGCCTGACCGCGCTGGCCGAGCGCATCGAGGCCGACGGGGGCCGTGCCCTCGCCATCCAGACCGACGTGGGCGACGAGGCCCAGGCCAACGCCTTCGTCCAGCGCGCCCACGACGAGCTCGGGGGGCTGAACATCCTGATCAACAACGCGGGCGTGATGCTGCTGGGGCCGGTCACGGGCGCGAGCACCGAGGACTGGCGGCGGATGATCAACGCCAACTGCTTCGGCGTCCTGTACTGCACGCACGCCGCCCTGCCGCTGCTGAACGAGGCCGGGGGAGGGGACATCGTCAACGTCTCATCGGTCGCCGGCCGCCAGGCCTCGCTCGGATCCGCCGTCTACAACATGACCAAGTGGGGCGTCAACGGCTTCACGGAGGGCCTGCGCCAGGAGGCGCTGCACGCGGGCATTCGCGTGTCGGTGGTCGAGCCGGGGATGGTCGAGACCGAACTGCTCGAGCACAACACCAATCCGATGGTCCTCGAGGCGGCGGAGAAGATGCGCGAACAGGTGGGCACGCCGCTGTCGGCCGACGACATCGCCCGCGTGATCCTGTACATCGTCTCCCAGCCGGGGCACGTCGCGGTCAACGAGGTGCTCATCCGCCCGACGCGCCAGTCGCGCTAGGCGTTCTACGGGCGCGTAAACCGCTTCGGGAGCGGCACGGGAGAGAGCTTCTCGGCCACCGTCCCCGCGAAGGCTCGCGGCGCCATCTTGTCCACGAGGCGCTTGAGGTCGC
>JAWVFS010000374.1:0-5116 GCA_033855795.1 Solirubrobacteraceae bacterium
CGTCGGCCACCGACCCGCCGGCCAGGTACTCCATGACGATGTAGGGCCGCCCGTCGTGTTCGCCGACGTCGAAGATGGTCACCACGTGAGGGTGCGAGGACAGCGCCGCGGCGGCCCGTGCCTCGCGCATGAAGCGCGCCTTCGCCGGCGCGTCGTCCAGGAACTGCTCGGCGAGCAGCTTGACCGCCACGGTCCTTCCGAGCACCTTGTCCTGGGCCGACCACACCGAGGCCATGCCGCCGTTGGCGACGTGGTTGAGGATCTCGAAGCGCTCCGGGAGCGAGACGCGGGGTGTGGTCGTGGGCATGGGGATTCGGCGCCGCAGGGTGGCGACCGTTTTGGCCTACCCCGACCGCGCGATCGGCAACCCCTGGGCGGAAATCGATCATCTAGACTGATCGGGCGATGCCCCGTGTATGCCACTCCTGCGGGAAGGGTCCCGCCTTCGGCCACAGCCGCAGCCACTCCATGGTCGCCACCAAGCGGCGTTTCGACCCGAACCTCCAGAAGGTCCGCATCGACGATGGCGGCACGCCGCGCCGCGTCTACGTCTGCACCCGCTGCCTGAAGGCCGGCAAGGTCACCAAGGCCGTCTAGGTGGGTGTTTCCACGACCCCGCGGGCGTGGATGACGCACGGATAGCTTCGCTGGACGCCGCTCCGCGCGGCAGTCGCGCTAGGTTCCGGGCGTGGCCGAGCAGAACCTCGAGCGTTTTCGGACGGTCGTCAAGGCCGCGCTGGTGCAGTTGGAGGAGCGCCGGGAAGAGGTCAACGACCTCAACGTCTTCCCGGTCGCCGACGGCGACACGGGCGACAACATGGCGCTCACCCTCAGCGCGGTGGTCGCCGAGCTCGACCGCCTGGCCGGCGACGGTGGGCGCACGCTCGACGAGATCGGGCGGGACGAGATCGTCGAGTCGGTGGCCCGCGCCGCCCTGCTCGGCGCGCGCGGCAACAGCGGCGTGATCCTCTCCCAGCTCATTCGCGGCGCCGCCGAGGAGCTGGGCAGCCGCCCAGGCGAGCTGGTCGACCCGGTGCTCGTGGGCGCGGCCATGGCGCGCGCGGCGGACCGGGCGTACGCGTCGGTGCGCGATCCCGCCGAGGGCACGATCCTGACGGTGGTGCGCGAGATGGCGCACCGGATCGCTTCCGAGCTCGCGCACATGCCCGACACGCGCCTGGGCCCGGACGCACCGCCCGAGGTGCAGGACGCCGCCCTGGCCGAGATCCTGGAGCGCGCGCTGGAGGCGGGGGACGAGTCGCTCAAGCGCGGCCCCGAGCTGCTGCCGGTCCTGCGCGAGGCAGGCGTCGTCGACGCCGGCGGCTACGCCGTCACGATCATCTTCGCCGGGATCGTCGCCGCGCTGCGCGGCGCCGATCCACCGCCCCTCGACCACCACGCGCCCGCTCGCGTCACCCACCCCCAGCACGAGTCCTCGACGTACCGCTACTGCACGAACTTCGCCGTCACCGGCGCCGATCTGGGCGACGCGGCGATCTGGAGCGAGCGCCTCGAGCGGCTGGGTGATTCGGTCCTCGTGGTCGGCGATCCGACCACCCTCAAGGTCCACGTCCACACGGACGAGCCCGAGCGCGCGACCGGCCTGTTCGAGGCCGACGGCGGCGCGGTGTCCCAGCTCGACGTCGCCGACATGCGCGTCCAGATCGCCGAGCGCGCCGAGCGCCTCGCGGCCGCCGGCAACGGTGGCCAGGTGCCCGCCGCGACGGGCCGCCCGCCGGCGGCCTGCGGGGCGCTCGCGGTCGTGGCCGGCGAGGGCATGCGCGCCCTGTTCGAGGGGCTGGGCCTGCACACGCTCGACGGCGGCCTGACGCTCAACCCGTCCACCTACGACCTGCTGGCGGGCATCCACGCGGTCCCGGCCGAGGCGGTCGTGGTCCTCCCCAACAGCTCCAACGTGGTGATGGCCGCCGAGCGGGCGGCCGACCTCTCGGACAAGCGCGTGGTGGTGGTCCCCACGCGCTCCCAGCAGGCGGGCCTCGCCGCCGCGGTCGCGCTCGAGCCCGGCCACGACGTCGAGTCCAACGCGGACGGCATGCGCGCGGCGCTCGAGCGCGTGCGCACCGGCGCGGTCGCGCCCGCCGCCCGCGACGACGGCCAGGGCCGCTTCCGGACGGGCGAGGCCGTCGGGTTCGTGGACGAGAAGATCGTGGCCTGGGGCGAACCCGAGCCGACCCTGCGCGCGGTGTTCGATCGCCTGGGCGGCGGCGCGGAGCTGCTCACGTGCATTGCGGGCGACGGCGCCCCGCTGCCGGAGGAGCGGGTCGCCCGGCTCGCCCCGGCCGGCGTCGAGCTCGAGTGCTCGGATGGCGGGCAGCCCTCGTACTGGTGGCTCGTCGCCGCTGAATAGTCGGGCCGACCGCGCGGCGAGGCATCATCTGCGCCGATGTCCCGCGTAGCGCCCGCCCGCGCCGGCCTCGTCGCGTTCGGCTCCGCCGACCCGCTCGACGACGATGCGCTGCACGAGGCGCCCGTGCACTGGCCGCGACCCTCGCGACTGGCCGCACCGCTGCATGTGGCGCCGGCGCCCGCTGCGAAGGGGGCTGCGGCGCTGGGGCTCGAGACCGTCGGCGACCTGCTCGCGCACCTGCCGCACGACCGCCGCGAAGCGCGGACGGTCGCCGCGCTGGCGCCGGGAGAGACGGCGACCGTCGTGGTGGAGGTGCGCAATATCCGCAGCCGCCCCGTCCGCCGGCGCGGGATGCGCCCGCTCGTGGAGGCCACGGTGGCCGACGCCACCGGCCCGATGAAGGCGACCTTCTTCAACCAGCCCTGGCTCGAGCGCAAGTACCCGCCCGGCACGCGCCTGGTGCTGCACGGCAAGTACCGGGGCCGCAACGCGTTCAGCGTGCAGAGCCACGCGCCCACGGCGGACGCCGTCGCCGGCGCTGATGCGGTCGCCCATTACCCGGCGTCGGAGGGGATCACCTCGACGCAGATCCTGGCGCTCGTGCGCGAGCACCGCGATGAGCTGGCCGACGTGCTCGAGCCGCTGCCGGCACGGCTGCGCGCGGACGAGCGGCTGCCCGGCCGCGCCGCGGCGCTCACCGCCGTGCACTTTCCGTACGCTGAGGGCGACGCGCCCGGCGGGCGCCGCCGCCTCGCCTTCGACGAGCTGCTGCTGCTCCAGCTCGCGCTCATGCGCCGGCGGGCCCTGCGCGAGACCGCGGCGGCCGCACCCGTCCTCGACGGCCCGCTCGAGCTGACCGATCGCTGGCTGCGCGACGCGCTGCCGTTCGTGCCCACCGGCGACCAGGGCCGCGCCATCGAGCAGGTGTTCGGCGATCTCGCGCACGAGCGCCCGATGCAGCGGCTGCTCATGGGCGAGGTGGGGTCGGGCAAGACGGTCGTGGCACTGGCCGCCATGCTGCGCGCGGTCGAGCACGGAATGCAGGCCGCCATGATGGCGCCGACCGAGACGTTGGCTGAGCAGCACTTCGCCACGATCCAGCGCCTTCTCGGAGCGGAGTCGGTGAGCGCGGCGCTGCTGACGGGGTCGACGCCTGGTACACGGCGAACAGACGCACTCGCCAAGCTGGCCAGCGGCGAGCTCTCGCTCATCATCGGCACCCACGCGCTCATCGAGGAGGACGTGGCCTTCGACCGCCTGGCGGTCGCGGTGGTGGACGAGCAGCACCGGTTCGGCGTGCGCCAGCGCGCGGCGCTCGACCGCAAGGCGCCCGCCGGGCTGGCGCCTCACGTCCTGCACTTGACCGCGACGCCGATCCCGCGCACGCTCGCGCTGACGGCCTACGCCGACCTCGACACCACGGTCCTGCGCGAGCTGCCCTCCGGTCGCAAGCCCGTCCAGACGCACGTGGCGGGCTCCGAGCGCGAGCGCGAGCGCGCGTACGAGCGCATCCGCGAGGATCTGCGCGCCGGCCGCCAGGCCTTCGTCGTCTGCCCGCTGGTGGAGGAGTCCGAGGCGCTCGCCGCGCGCGCCGCGACGGCCGAGTACGAGCGGCTCAACCGCACCGAGTTCGCCGATTTCGAGGTCGTGCTGCTGCACGGCCAGATGCGCCCGCGCGTCAAGCAGGAGGCGATGGCCGCCTTCGCCGACGGCCGCGCTGACGTGCTCGTGGCCACGTCGGTGATCGAGGTGGGCATCGACGTCCCCAACGCGACCGTGATGCTGGTGGAGAACGCCGAGCGCTACGGGATCTCCCAGCTCCACCAGCTGCGCGGGCGGGTGGGGCGCGGCGAGCACGCATCGGTGTGCGTGCTGTTCGGGCCGCGCGACTCCGCCCGCCTGCGCGCGCTGGCCGAACACCACGACGGGTTCAGGCTGGCCGAGATCGACCTCGAGCTGCGCGGGGAGGGGGAGATCATCGGGACGCGGCAGCACGGCCTGGCGGAGTTCCGGGTGGCGCGGCTGCCGGAGGACGCCGACCTGCTCGACCGCGCGCGCGACTACGCCCGCGCGGTGCTCGAGGCAGACCCGGAGCTGGCCGCGCCGGAGCACGCGCTGCTGGCCGAGGCCCTCCGCGCCGCCTACGGCGCCGAGGCCCTCGAGCCGATTCCGGCGTGAGGATCGTCGCCGGGGCTTACGGGGGGCGGCGGCTGGCCGCTCCGCGCGGCGCGCGCACCCGCCCGACCGCCGACCGGGTGCGCGAGGCGCTGTTCTCGATGCTGGACCCGGTCGCCGACGCACGCGTGCTCGACCTGTTCGCCGGCTCCGGCGCGCTCGGGCTCGAGGCCCTCTCCCGCGGCGCCGCGGAGGCGACGTTCGTCGACAGCTCGCCCGCCGCCGTGCGAGCCGTGCGAGCGAACCTCGCGACGCTCGGCGCCGGCGCCGAGGTGCGCCGTGGGGACGCGCGCGCCTTCCTCCGCAACGCACGCGCGGCCGGGCGCCAATACGATCTCGTCTTCCTCGACCCCCCGTACCAGCGGGCGGGCGCCCTGGCCGAGGCCCTCGCGGGGGACCTGGCGGCGGTGCTTGCGACGCAGGCACGGGTGGTGGTCGAGAGCGACCGCCGGAGCCCGCTGGAGCTGCCGCTGCCGCTGCAGGTCGACCGCCGTTACGGCGACACCGTCATACGCATCTTCACCCCATGACCCCCTCCAACCGGATCGCCATCTGCCCGGGCTCGTACGACCC
>JAWVFS010000375.1:0-4470 GCA_033855795.1 Solirubrobacteraceae bacterium
CGCGGGCGGCCGTGGGCCCGGTGACCTTGTCGGCCTGCTTGTGCAGGAGGACGGGAATGGCCACAGCGGCGACGACGAGCGCGAGCGCGACGGGCCAGAGGCGCTTGTCGACCAGGTCCGCCCAGATGCCGCGGGCGAAGCTCATCGCACGGCCCCCGCCGTCGCCGCGGGCGGCGTCGCGGCGGTCGTGCTTGTGCTCTTCACGGGCTGGGCCGAGCCGGCCGGGGGCGTGCTCGGAGTGGCGCCGTTGGTCAGGCCCTGGTCGGCCGGGAGCAGGTACGCCGTCGCCGCCACGGCCGCCTTCATGTGGGGGAAGCCCTGGCCTGCGGCGGTCAGCGCGAGGCCGTCGATGGTCAGCAACCGGCCGCGCACGCTGAGCCGCCCGCGAGAGGACTGGATCTGGCTCTCCAACCGGGAGAAGAACGAAGAGAGGCGGAAGAAGCTGCCCTCGAACGTGAACGAGAACGGCATCGTCGGGAAGCCGGCCGCGCCGACCACCGCGCCGGGGGGCAGGGTCGCGGTCGCGGCCTGCGTGGCCGATGCCGGCGCCGCACCGCCGGATCCCGCGGCCGGCGTGGCGCCGCTAGATCCCGCCGCAGGCGTCGACCCGGTCGATCCCTTGGCGGGCGACGGAGCCGGAGTCGCCGGGGCTGGCGCGGCGCCCGCCCCGCTCGAGGCGTTCTGGAGCTTGATGGTGCGGAAGTCGACGCCGGTCGACTGGGCGGTGCTCGAGAGCTGGTAGACGAGCGAGGGGACGTCGTCGCTCGACGGCACGGCCTTGCCGAGCCGAGCGACGGTCGCGTAGTTGCTCGCGTACTCGGCCCGCGCGGCCCGGCTCTGCGCGGCGTCGGACTGGGCCGTGCTGAGCCGCTGCTCCTCCTTCGTGAGCTGGCTGCTGAGCTTGGAGGCCTTGCTGCGCTGCGGGCCCAGCACGAGGAACCAGAACCCCCCGACCAGCACGGCGGCGATCACGACGGTCAGCGCGATGCGGTCACGGGTGGTCACTTGCCCGTCCCCCCCGCGCCGCTGGTGGCCGCGGCGTTGTTGGCGGCCGTGGTGGCGCCCGGCGCCTTCGCCCCGCTGGACGGTGCGGCGCCGGTCGACGGGGCGGCGCCGGTTGACGGGGCGCCGGTGGGGGCGCCCGGAAGCGCCTTGAAGAACACGACCATCGAGAACTGGGGGAACTTCGGCGAGCCGTTCCGGCAATCGGTGCCGCCGGACGTCGCGCCGGCCGCGCCGGAACCGCCGGCGGATGTGGACACGTCGGACTTCTCCGAGGATGCCAGCGAGACCTGGGTGACTCCCTGCACGAGGCGCAGGCGCGCCATCACTTGTGCAACCTCTGCCTGGGTCTCGGTGCAGCCGACGAGCTCGACGGCCGGTACCTGCTGCGAGGACCGGAGGGTGCCGGTGTCACTGCTCCCGGTCGCGCCGGAGCCGCCGAAGTTGATGCCGGGGGCCACGGTGCCGACGAACGACGTCAGCCACACGTTGTCGGGCATCACGAGCGCCAGGTCGCGCATGGCGCGTTCCCAGTCGAAGCGGCTGGCGGCCAGGGACCGGACGGTCTCGACGCGCGTCTGGCTGAGCTGGGCGAACTGGCGGTAGGGCTGGAGCGCGGTGGCGGTCGCCTGGGCGGTGTCGGCGTCGCGCTTGACCTTGGCCAGCTGGGACTGGCGGTCGGAGATCGAGTTCTGCGTGAGGACGTATGAGGCAAGCGCGACGACCGCAATGGCGAGCGCGCCCAGCAGCACGTAGACGGCCCCGCCCGAGCGAGCCGGGGCGGCGCCGCCGCGGCGGGCGTCCGTCGGGATGAGGTTGACGGCCCTCACGACGGGCGCTCCTCGATCGCGAGGCCGGCGGCCACGGCCATGGTGCCGGCCTCGGCGCCCGCGAGGACGCCGGGGTGAGCCTCGTCGACCAGGCCGGCCTCGACCGGCATGTTGAGGTCGGCGGAGAGCTGGTCGACGAAGCCGGGGATGCCGACGACCGGCCCCGTGAGCACGGCGCGGTCCACCTGCACGACGCCTTCCTGGGCCCGGTAGTAATCGAGCGAGTTGCGCACGTCGTCGGAGATGCGGCGCACGCCGTCGGCCAGCACGGTTCGGGCGTCGGCCACGATCTCGGGATCGCCCTCGACCTCCTCGACCGGCGTTTCGAGGCCGACGTGTCCGAGCCATTGGCGTGAGTGCTCCAGGGTCAGCGCCCGGCGCTCGGCGAGCTGGGCGACGATGCTCTCGAGCCCTCCCGCTGCCACGCGCGTGAAGCGGCATTGGGTGCCCTCGGCGATCGCCAGATTGGTGAGGCCGCCGACGCTCACGTACAGCATGGCGCCCTCGCCTTCGACCGCCGGATGGCCGAGCGCGCGAATCATCGCGAAGGCCGAGAGGTCGATTCCCTCGGGACGCAGGCCGGCCTGGCGTGCGGCCTCGAGCAGGCGATCGATCATGTCGCGGCGCGCGGCCACGAGCAGGACGCGCTGGCGCTCGCCGTTCTCTGTTTCCACCACACCGAGCGTCTGGAAGTCGAGCACCGCGAGGTCGAGCTGCATGGGCAGGTGCTCCTGGGCCTGGAAGCGGACCGCGGCCTCGAGCTCCTTGGGGTTGCGCAGGACGGGCAGCTCGAGGTTGCGGACCACGATCCGCTGGTTCGCGACACCGAGGCGTACGCGGCGCGAGAGGCCGTGCTCGCGGAAGAAGGTCTTGAGCGCCTCGCCGAGCCCCTCGATGTCCACGACCTCGCCGTCGCGCATGACGCCCGGGTCGAGCGGCGCCGTGGCAGCCTGTTCGATGGCCATCTTGCCGTTGACGGAAACCCGCGCGGCCGCGAGGTATCCAGGCTCGATGTCGAGACCGATCACACTGCGTCGTGTTTGTGACCTTGCCATGACGGGTTGGAGGGCGATGCGGATCGCGCCCGCAGTGTCGTATCGACCCCGGCCCCGGCCTCCTTGAGTCCCGGGGCGGGCCCCGGACGCCCCGTCAGGGGCTCAGGTGAACGAGTCGAGGTACCAATCGACGATGTCGGGGCCGAAGAACAGCCCGACGAGCCCACCGAGGCCCAGGAAGGGACCGAAGGGGACGGCCGTCTTGCGGCCCTCCGCGGCCCCCTTGCGCGCGATGATCACGACCCCGACGATCGTGCCCGACAGCAACGCAACCAGCATGGCCGGGCCGACCGAGCGACCGAGATACAGCCCGAGCACACCGGCCAGCTTGACGTCGCCCATGCCCATGCCGCGCGGATAGGCGAGGACGGCGACCAGCAGGAAGCCAGCCGCCGCGGCGCCGGCGATCAGATGCTCCGCCAGCTCGCTCGGCTCGGTCGCGGCGACGATCGCGATGGCGGCCACCGCACCCGGCAGCACGATCGCGTTGGGGATGATGCGGTGGTCGAGGTCGATGAACGCCACGGGCACCAGCACGGCCACCAGGGCCAGGCCCAGCCACACGTGCTCGTTGGCCCCCGTGTCGATCACCACCGCGGCGAACAGCGCGGCGGTCAAGAGCTCGACCAGCGGATAGCGGGCGGAGATCGACTCGCCGCAGTCGCGGCAGCGCCCCCGCAGAATCAGCCAGGAGACGACGGGCACGTTGTCGTAGGGCCGGACGGGATGGCCGCAGTGCGGGCATCGCGACCGCGGCCGCAGCAACGACTCGTGGCGCGGGAGACGCGCGATCACGACGTTGAAGAACGAGCCTGCGAGAAGGCCCGCGACGGCGGCGATGGCAACCGGCATGTGCGGGCGTCAGCCTAGGGACCGGTGGGGACGAAGTTGCGCCACTTGTTCTGCACGAGGTGGGCCGCTCCGTAGGACGTGACCTTGCTGAAGGCGAAGTCGTCGAAGATCAGGTTGACGTGGCTCGAGCCGGCCACCAGCGTGCCGTTGCCGTCGACGTTGATGCCCCCGACGACCGACGTGTTGCCGCCCAGGTTCACCGTCGTGCCCGAGGCCGGAGGATTCGCCGCGTAGATGACCCCGTAGAACGTGGAGGTGCCGCCCAGGTTCAGCGTGCCGTTGTTCATGATGTAGACGCCGGGCGCGCTCAGCGTGTTGAAGTCCGAGTTGGACGTGTAGGAGCAGTTCGCCGAATCGACGAACACCACCATCCCGGCCTGGGGGCCCTGCATGCTCGACGGGCACGTCCCGGAGTAGTAGGTGCCGTCGGCCTGGGCCCTGGCCTTGAGGCGGTTGAGAGCCTCGGGGGTTAGGGAGGGGGCGGCTGGATAGCCCACCTGCACGTTGTACGGCGAGATCTGCACCGAGTTGTTGATCGGATCGCGGATGTTCAGGCACGAGGAGGTGTAGGTCGTGCAGCGCACCTGGACGGGACCGACCTGCGAAGAGGACGACGTGCAGTCGTTGCCACTGAGGGTGTCGGGCAGCTTGGTGCAGATCAGGGGCTTGTTGCCGTTGTTGCTGATGTCGAGGGAGCCGGCGACCAGGGTGCTGTGCGGGAGCTGCTCGGT
>JAWVFS010000376.1:0-9630 GCA_033855795.1 Solirubrobacteraceae bacterium
GCTCACCGCCGCCACGTTGGCGTCAGCCGCATCGGTCAGCTCTCGGAGCGTCACGCCCTCCTCGCCGCGTTCAGCGATCAGGTCCAATGCGGCCTCCATGAGGCGCGTCCGCGTCCGCTCACCCGCCACGCGACGCTGGTCGGCTCTTGCCGATTCCATGACAGGCTATTCAATCAGATGCTTGAACAGAACGATGCCGGTTTCCATGCAGAGCGAAGTCTCGCGCCGCGGGCGGGGGCGCGGCTATCCTCGGCCCGGTGGCACGTGCGAAGCCCTTGGTTGGCGCCCATGTCGCACCGCAGGGCCCGCTCGAGACTGCCGCGGACCTCGGGGCAGACTGCGTCCAGATCTTCCTCTCCGATCCGCAGGGCTGGGAGAAACCGCCTGCCCGGCCGGACGCGAACCAGCTGCGCGACTCGGACGTTCCGGTCTACGTCCACGCTCCGTACCTGATCAATGTCTGCTCGCCGAAGAGCAACGTCCGCTACGGCTCGCGCAAGATCCTTCAGCAGACCTGCGATGCCGCCGGCGAAGTCGGTGCGGTGGCGGTGATCGTCCATCCGGGTCACGCCGAGGACGGCATCGAGGCCGGCGTCGGCCGCTGGACGCGGACGCTCGAGATGCTGCACTCCGACGTGCCGGTCTACCTCGAGAACACGGCGGGCGGCGACAACGCCGTCGCGCGCCGGTTCGACGCGCTCGAGCTGCTCTGGGATGCCGTGTCGGCGGCCGACTCGCAGGTCCCGATCGGATTCTGCCTCGACACCTGCCATGCCCACGCCGCGGGGGAAGACCTCGATTCCGCGGTCGACCGCGTCGAGGCGATCGTGGGGCGGATCGACCTGGTCCACGCCAACGACTCGCGCGACCCGCCGGGCACCGGCGCCGATCGTCATGCCAACCTCGGCCGCGGCACGATCGACCCCGACGCGCTGCGGGCGATGATCCGCGCGACGGGCGGGCCGATCGTCTGCGAGACCCCGGGGACGGAAGCGGACATGCGCGCCGACCTCGAGTTCGTCCGCGCGGCGCTCGGCTAGGTCGCGTCGAAAGGATTCTCCAATCCCGCTCCAATAGGAGTACGGTCGGTGGTGGACGGTCGCCGACTAGCCGACTCTTCGCTAGTTGACCAGCCGACAATTTGGCCTCCGCCTAAGCGGTTATCGGCTCCGAAAGCCGAAGGAAGCTCCGCTTCCAACGTCACGCCCCAGGGGACCTCGCGTCCCCTGGGACGGCGACGCACAGGGAGGTCACACAACATGATGCAGGCCACACTCCACGCCTTCAGCTGGGGTCTACAGCGACTGGGGGTCGTGCTCGCGATCACGGTGTTCGCCGCCCTCCTCACCATCACGATCTTCGTCACCGTGCTGGTGGCCATCCAGGCCGCTGCCGCGTTTGGGCAGTAGCGCAGCACCGAACGCCACCGACCAACCATTCGATCCGCCGGCTCGCCGCCGGGCCCTCGGCACGCCGGCCAGCCTCCCGCACTTCGACCGACCGGAGATCAACATGACACTCCTGCAAAGCCTTCACCTCCAGAGCTCCGCCACCGACGTCGGCTCCGACGGTGCGACCAACGACACCGCGTCGCCGATCGACGGCTATGACCGCCTCGACGCGAGGAAGGTCATCGCGCAGCTCCCACAGCGCTCACAGACCGAACTGGCGACCATCGAGACGCACGAGCGCGCTCACAAGGACCGCCCGGCGGTGCTCAACAAGCTCGGCTACCTGCGCGGTGAGGAACCGCTGCGGGGCTACGACGACCTCGCTCCTGAGCAGATCGCGACGGAGCTCGACGGCGCCGATCTCGACACCGCCAAACGCGTTCGAGAGTACGAACGCAAGTTCAAGCGCCGCTCCAGCGTTCTCGACGCGGTGGATCGGACGCGCGATGCGCTGAAGACAACGCCAACCTCGATCAGCAACAGCCGCGAGAACCCCCCGCCGTCAAGCGGCTGATTCCCTACCCAGGCTGAGTCAACGTCCTGGCTCTGCGTCAACGTCCCGGCCATGGACATCCACATCACCACCACCCGGGGCGCGGCGACTCATACGATCGACGCGGACCCTGAGCCCGCGCCGCCAGACGCAATCACCGGCGTGTGGCGGAGCATCGACGAGAGAACGCCGATCGAGGTCGTGTCGAGAGACGGCCGGCGCGAGTTGGTCGCGTTCAACCCCACCCACGTGATCGACGTCAGCGTTGCGCGGTCGTAGCGGCCGGGCGTAGAGGCGTCAACCGGGGCGGCGCGCGACTGCTCTGGAGGCCTGGCGTGCCGCCTCGGCGCGAGCCAGCCACGGATACCGCACCAGGACGGCCTGGGCGTCGAGGACCTGCAGGCGCCGGCGTTGCGATCGAGTCAGCCACTGGTAGGACCGCGCCAGCAGCCTCGTCCGTTCCTCGTCGCTCTCCGTGATGGCCTTGCGCATGAAAACCAGACTAGCGCTTCTAGATTAGAAAGTCATGTATCGGCCAGACGTCGGTATCCGGACCGACCGGGGCTCGTCGCGCCCGACGTGGGTAAAAGGCGGCTCCGCGTCACGCGGTGCCACGGGCAACGACGCCCTGGTGAGACGTAGGGAGGAGGGGTTCATGCATCTGTTCAGTTGTACGGCCTGCGCGATTCGGGTGTACTCGGCTCGCCGCGATCGGGAGCGCCGTTGTCCCCGGTGTCACGCGCCGATGACTCCGGTCGATCTCGTCGCCGAGATGCTGCGGCGCCGCCGGAGCTCGAGCCCGGGCGCTACGCGGACACCGCGGCCGACCCGGGACGCTCCGCGCGGATGACGAGCATCTCCTCCTCGGCCAGGTCGCCCGGCAGCAGGCCGCGTTCGCGGAGCCGGGCCAGCCGCGGCCCGAGCGGTCCGCGATGCCGGGCCACGACACGCGTGCGGAGACCGCGCTCTCCCAGCGCCGTGACGGTCGCCTCCTCCCCGCAGACCGAGGAGTGAACGAGCAGGACGACGCCGCCGGGACGCAGGTGGTCGTGTGCCTCGGCGCAGATGCGATCGAGCACTGCGCGACCGCTCCGGCCGGCCTCCCATGCGCGAGCGGCGCCCCGCGACGGCCGATCGCCATTCGCGCTCGGCAGATAGGGCGGATTGGAGACGATCAATCCGAAACGCTCGCCTCTCACCGGGCCGAACAGATCCCCGCGGGCCGCGCGCACCGAGACGCCGTTGAGCATCGCGTTGAGCCGCGTGATGGTGACGGCGCGCCGCGACACGTCCACCGCCGTGACCTCTGCCGTCTTCCTCGCGGCCGCGACGGCGAGGACTCCGCTTCCACAGCCGAGATCGAGCACCCTCGCACCGGGCGCGAGGGGCTCGCGTTCCACGATGTCCGCGAGCATCCAGCTGTCGCTGCACGGCCGGAACACTCCGGGGAGAATGACGAGCCTCACCGCGCCCTCCTATCCGGCGGTCGCCCAGGCAAACAGTGAGCTCCGAGCCATCACCGCGTCGAGCGCCGCCCTCCGCGGCCGCCATGCGAGCGGCCTTCGAGGAGGCCGCGCCCTACACCGTCGGCTTCGAGGACGAGGTCATGCTGCTCGATCCCGAGACGCTCCACCTCGTGCCGCGGGCGAAGGAGACGCTCGCGCACGTCGGCGAGGACCCGCGCTTCAAGCTGGAGTTCCCGGCCTCGCAGCTGGAGATCCTCACCTCACCGGTGGCGGACGTCCCGGCGGCCGCGGCCGCCCTGCTCGAGGCGCGCCGCGATCTCCAGCGAGCGGTGGACGGGCGGGTACGCCTCGGCGCGGCGGGATTTCACCCTTTCAGCCCGGCTCTCGGCGAGCTCAACGACGCTCCGCGCTACGCGCACACCCGTCGCGAGTACGGCGCGATCGCGGCGCGGCAGCTGGTCTGCGCGCTGCAGGTCCACGTGTCCGTCGGGAACGCCGATCGGGCCCTCGCCGTGTACAACGGGCTGCGCGGCCATCTCCCCGCGTTGGCGGCGCGGGCCGCCAACGCCCCGTTCTACGAGGGACGCGACGCGGGACTCGCCTCGGTGCGCCCGAAGATCGGCGAGCTCCTTCCTCGCCAGGGCGTCCCTCCGGCGATCGAGAGCTGGGAGGGGTACGCCGATGCGTTGCGCTGGGGCGTGGCCGCCGGTGCTCTGCCCGACCAGAGCTCGTGGTGGTGGGAGCTCCGGCCGCATCCCGCCTTCGGGACGCTCGAGCTGCGCGTCCCCGACGCCCAGACGACGGTGGCGGACGCCGCGGCCGTGGGGGCGGTGGCGCAGTCCCTCGTCGTCTGGCTCGGCGGCCGCCACGATGCGGGTGAGGATCTCGCGCCGGCGCCCACCTGGCGCATCGAGGAGAACCGCTGGTCGGCCTGTCGGCACGGGGTCGAGGGGGCCATGGCCGACCTTCGCACCGGTGCGCGCCGCCCAACACGCGAGGTCCTCCACGCGCTGCTCGACACGCTTGCCCCGATCGCGTCCGAGGTGGGCGGCGCGGCGCCGCTCGACCACGCGCGGGAACTGGTCGAGGTCAACGGAGCGATGACTCAGCGCCGCATTGCGGCCTCGAGCGGGATGCCGGGTCTGGGCGAATGGCTGGCGGAGCGCTTCGTGCACGAGCCCGCTGCATAGCCGTCACCGGCGTGGGTACCCGAGGGCCATGCCGAGTCTGCCGCGCCCCCGGGGCGAGATCAGCCGGGCGCTGCTGGTGGACCTGGTCGAGGACGTCCACTCCGTGGCAGCCGTTGACCTGCCACCCGTCGCGCGTCCCCTGGCCGACGAGGATCTCCAGCTGGCGCTCTACCTCTGCTACGAGCTCCACTACCGCGGGCTTGACGGTGTCGACGATGCCTGGGAGTGGGAGCCCACGCTGCTGGCGCTGCGCCGGCAGCTCGAGGAGCGCTTCGAGTCCGCGCTCCTGGACGCCGTTCCGCTACCACAGGCCGCGCCGGGCCCGGATGAGATCGATATTGCGCTGCGCGAGCTGGCGGACGAGGACGGACCGTCACTGTCCTCCTACGTCCAGCGGCGGGCCGGCATCGAGCAGGTCCGCGAGTTCCTCGTGCACCGCTCGGCCTACCAGCTCAAGGAGGCCGACCCACACTCCTGGGCGATCCCGCGCCTCCACGGCTCGCCGAAGGCCGCCCTGATCGAGATCCAGGCCGACGAGTACGGCGGGGGCCGGCCCGCGTGGATCCACGCCGAGCTGTTCGCGACGGCGATGGAGGCCCTGGGTCTGGATCGCACCTACGGTGCGTATCTCGACCGCATCCCCGGCGTCACGCTGGCCACGGTCAATCTGATGTCGCTCCTCGGCCTGCACCGGCGCTGGCGGGGGGCCATCGTCGGCCATCTGGCCATGTTCGAGATGACCTCGTCGATTCCCAACCGCCGGTATGCCGAGGGGTTGCGGCGCCTCGGCTTCAACGGCCGCGCCACCCGGTTCTTCGACGAACACGTCGAGGCCGACGCGGTACACGAGAACGTCGCCGCCGTCGACCTCGCGGGTGGGCTCGTTCGTCAGGACCCCGACCTCGGGCGCCAGGTGCTGTGGGGTGCGCGCGCCCTGAGTCGGCTCGAGGCGTGCTGGGCCTCGCATCTGCTGACCTGCTGGGAGGGCGGCCGGAGCTCCCTGTTGGAGCCGGCCGACTCCCCGGCCGTCATGAGTCGCGCGTAGGGCGCTCCGGTTCGCTCGGCGCGCGAAACCGCACGAGCTTGTGGGTGCCGTCGCAGAACGGCCGAATTCGGGACTTGCCACATCGGCACAACGCGACGGGGTCGCGGGCGGACTCGATCGTCCGGCCGTGCACGTCGACCAGGCGCACCGGCCCGCGGATGAGCAACGGCCCATCACGGTAGGGCGTGATGACGACCTCGTCCTTGCGCGGTTCGGCGTCGTCCATCCGATCACGCGGATACCCCGCCGACGCCGGCCTCAAGCGCGATCGAGGGCGTAGTCTCCAGGCCTCTGCACGAACAAGGAGATCCGATGGGCTTCGACCAGTACCACGAACCGCCGGAAGAGCTGTCTGCGGAGGCGCGCACCTTCGCCCGTCTGTGCACGTCCCTCACCGAGGAGGCCGAGGCCATCGGCTGGTACGAGCAGCGGCTCGCCGTCGAGCCCGACCCCGACGCACGGGCGATCATGCGGGACGCTCAGGGCGAGGAGTTCAAGCACTTCAGCATGGACCTCGAGTTCCTGCTGCGGCGCACGCCGGTGTGGCGCGAGATCGCGGAGGGGATCCTGTTCCAGGAGGGCGACATCGTCGAGCACGGGGAAGACGCGGAGGAGGAGGCCACCGAGTCCCAGGCGGACAAGGCGACCCCCGGTGATCCGTCGGGCGCGCTTGGCATCGGCGGCCTGAGGGGGCGGGCGTGATGAACCACCTGCTGCGCTCACTCGCTCCGATCTCAGACGCGGGGTGGAACCTGCTCGACCAGGAGGCGCGCGAGCGGCTGACCGGTGCCCTCGCGGCGCGCAAGCTCGTCGACTTCTCCGGCCCCCACGGCTGGGACCACTCGGGGACGAACCTGGGCCGCACCGAACCAGTCGACGGGACGCCCTGCGACGGGGTCGCGGCATTGCAGCGCCGCGTGCTCGGACTCGTCGAGCTGCGCAGCGACTTCAGCCTCTCGCGCGACGAGCTGCGCGCGGGAGAGCGGGGCGCCGAGGACGTCGACCTCGAGAGCCTGGACGAGTCGGCCCGGCTGATCGCGCGCGCCGAGAACATCGCGGTCTTCCACGGATACGAGCAGGCCGGGATCGTGGGTGTGACGGAGGCCTCGACCCAGGACTCGATCCCGCTGAGCGAGGACTACGACGCCTACCCGGGGCACGTGGCGAAGGCGCTCGAGCTACTGCGTCGCGTCGGGGTCGGCGGCCCGTACGGACTGGCGCTCGGCACCGAGGGATACACAGGCGTGATCGAGTCGACCGAGCACGGCGGCTACCTCGTCTTCGACCACCTCGGCAAGATCCTGGGCGGCCCGATCATCTGGGCGCCGGGGGTCAAGGGCGCGGTGGTGCTCAGCCTGCGCGGCGGGGACTTCCTGTTCGAATCGGGGCAGGACCTGTCGGTGGGCTACGACGGACACGACGCCGACGCCGTCCGGCTGTACCTGGAGGAGAGCTTCAGCTTCCGCGTGGCGACGCCGGAGGCCGCCGTCGCGCTGACCGCTTGACCCGGCGCGCCGGCACCGACACCGTGCGGTCCGACTTGTGCGACATCGCACACGAACGTATGTGTGTATCGCCGGCGCCGGGGTACGCGTTCTGGGAACCCAACCAGAGGAAGAGACAAGACACATGGCAACCCAGACCCGAACGCAGCGACAGGCCGCAGCCAAGAAGGCGGCCGCCACCCGCAAGCGCAACAGCGCGAAGCAGAGCGGGCGCCGCGCGTCCGCTTCGGCACGCCGCACTCAGAGCTCGGCGCGCAGCACGGCGCGTTCCGCGCAGCGGACCGCCAAGACCGCGGCTCGCACCACGGCGCGGCGCGCCGACGCCGAGGCGACTCGCCTCGAAGCGCTGGGCCGCCAGGCCGAGCGCACGGTCCTGATTCCGATCGGTGCCGCGCTGGAGGCGTGGGACCGCGCGGCCGACACGGTGCGGACCTATTCGAACCGCCGTCGCGCCACCCAGCGCCTCAACCGGTTCGAGCGTCGCGCCGCGACCGCGCTGCGGCGCGGTCGGCGCTCCGTGGAGCGCGAGGCCACCCAGGTCCGCCGCGACCTCGACCGCAGCGCCAACGGCCTGCAGTCGGAGGCCGGCGAGGTCGTCGAGCGCATCCGCAGCATCGCCTGACACGTCGCATATCTCGATACACGAACGGGCCCGGCAAATCCGCCGGGCCCGTTCGCGTTCGATGTAGCATCAGCCGCGTCCCCAGCAGCGAGCACGGAGGTATCAGTGGCATCGGTCGGCAGTGATCTCGACAAGCTGCTGGTGAGCGAGCGCGAGCACTGGCAGGACGGCCCGCCCCACGAGCTCTTCTCGCGGCTGCGCCGAGAGTGTCCGGTGCACTGGACCTCGCAGATCACCGAGTATCCGGACGAGGCCGGCTACTGGTCGTTGACGACCGCCGACGACGTCCACACCGTCAGCCGCGACTGGCGGACCTACTCGTCGGAGCGCGGGGGGATCACCGCGCTCACGCATTCCGTTTTCCCGCTCGAGCTCACCCGGGCGATGTTCATCGGAATGGACCCGCCCAAGCACGACCGGCTCAAGGCGCTGTTCCAGGCCGGCTTCACGCCGCGGAGGATCGCCACCCACGAGGAGCCGATCCGGGCGATCGTCCTCGACGTCCTCGGTCGACTCGAGGGGCGGGAGACCTGCGACCTCGTTCCCGACGTCGCCCAGCCGGTGGTCTCGCGCGTCATCGGCAGCTTCATGGGCCTGCCCGAGTCCGACGACGCGATCTGGGCGGAGCTCATGAACTCGGCGCTGGGCGCCGGGGACCCGGACCTCAACCCCGACGGCATGCAGAGCGTCATGGAGAAGGTCGTCCCCGAGATCTTCGAGCGCTGCCGGGCGCTCATCGCGCAGCGCCGCGAGCATCCGACCGATGACCTGACGAGCGTGCTCGTCCACGCGGAGGTGGACGGCGAGAAGCTGGAGGAGCACGAGATCGTCATGGGCTTCTTCCTGCTGATGGCGGCCGGCAACGACAGCACCAAGGCGACGTTCTGCAGCGGGATGCGCGCGCTGATGGAGCATCCCGAGCAGCGCCGGCTCCTGGTCAACGACCCGACGCTGATTCCCAGCGCCGTCGAGGAGTCGCTGCGGATGTTCCCGGCGTTCGCCCACTTCCGCCGCACCGCCATGGCGGACACCGAGCTCAACGGGCAGCCGATCCGCGACGGCGACAAGGTGATCATGTGGTACGTCTCCTCCAACCGCGACGAGACGCGCTACGAGGACCCCGACCGCTTCGATGTGCGGCGCAACCCCGAGCACCAGGCATTCGGCGCCGGTGGGCGGCACTTCTGCCTCGGGGCGGCCCTGGCGCGACTCGAGCTTCAGATCCTCTTCGAGGAAACGCTGAAGCGCTACCCGGCGATGGAGATCGACGGCACGCCGGCGATGGCCGAGTCGCCGTTCGTCAACCAGCTCAAGACGCTGCCGGTGCGGCTGTCGCCGTAGCGAAGGCCGCGACGCGAGCGTCGGAGAACAGCACCCGGTAACGCGGGTCGGCGCGCAGCCAGGTGTCCTGCGCTGTCCCGCGCCGCACGTAGACGTAGCCGATCGAATGCTCCTTCAGCCACGCCAGCGTCGCCGAGCGGGAGCGCTTGGGCAGCGCGTAGACACGGTGCTTGAAGTGCCGGCCCCACAGGGCATAGAACGGGGGGAACTCGTCGGTGTGGGTACTGAAGTACTGGTAGACGGCGATCCGCGCCCTCGGCTCCACCGAGTCCACCCACCGTAGCTCGGGGAGGAACAGTCGTCCGAGGGTGCGCTGCGAGACGGGCTTCTGTGCGGTCGAGATGACCTGGCTCGCGTCGTAGGTGTGGCCCCAGCCGACGAAGTGGCTGGAGCTGAACCACAGCGAGAAGGCGACGCACCCGAGCGCGACCGACTGGACCGCGATCCGCAAGCCCCGCGAGCGGATCCGGTCCACGAACATCACGATGGCGATCAGCGCGGGCGCCAGCAGGAAGAT
>JAWVFS010000377.1:0-9790 GCA_033855795.1 Solirubrobacteraceae bacterium
ACGAGGCCACCGGCCAGCGCGCCGGCGTCCGTCCAGCCGCCGGGCGCCCGGCTGGCGGCGACCGCGAACAGCGCCACGCCGACCGCCGCGACGCCCATGTAGAAGGCGTCGGCCGAGGTCCCGATCCACACCGCGGCCGGAGCGAACACGAGGAACGGCGCGGCGGCGCGTGCGAACGCCTCACCCGCGAGCGCGCGCGCGGCCGCCACCGCCGCCGGCGCCGCCAGGGCGCCCACGCCGATCACGACCACGGCCGCCGGCCACCCGCCGACGAGGCCGATCTGGTGCAGCCCCATGAACACCATCAGGAGGAGCGGCGGGTGGGCGTGGACGTGGAAGTCATAGCCCGCTGCGAGTGCGGTGAACGTGGCGAGGAAGTGCTGCTGCGTGACGGCGAACGGCACGTCGTGGAGGATCTCGTAGCGCGTCACCAGCGGGTCGATCACGCGCTGCGGACCGTCGGACATGGCGAGCAGGAACACCCACGCGAACGCGGCGGCCCCGGCGGCGAGCAGCAAGCCGCGGAACGACAGTCGCTCGGCGAGCATCGGGCCCCAGGCGATCGCCGCCATTCCGAGCAGCAGCGGCGGCACGAGGAGCCAGGTGGTCGACGGGTAGTACCGGCCCACCAGCGGGGCGTTGGCCACGTGAACGAAGGGGTCGCTCTGGTTCAGCGGCTCGACGAGCAGGCGGCCGGCCACGATCAGGCCGAACCACGCGGCCAGCGCGAGGCCGGCCTGGAAGCCGGAACTGCGTGCCCGAGCCGCCGCGGCGCGCAGGGGCGGGCCGGCGGGCTGGGGAGTAGCCGTCCGCACGCGCCGCAGTCTATTTCCGCCGCTGCGGCTGGGCCCGCCGGCCCTCGCCGGCGCGTACACTGCCGCGGCCGTGGCCGGGAATGAACCGCAGTCGGGCGAGAGGCGCACGCGTGCGGGACGCTGGGTCTGGCCGGCCGCCGCGGCCGGGCTCCTCGTCGTGCTCGGCCTGCTCGTGCTGTTCCGCGCGAACAAGCGCTTCGACGGGTACGTGGCGTCGTCCGCGGGATCCCAGGAGCACGTCGTGCGCGAGGGATGGGGCATCGACCTCGTGTTCGTCGACCGGGTGCGTTCGAACACGCGGTACACCGTCGTCTACAAGCACCTCGACTACCCGCGCTCCCGGACCTACCACCGGCGCACGAAGGGCCGCAGCGTGCCGAGCGTCATCCATCTTCGGGCGGGCACGGCGGCCCGGATCGACGTTCGCTGGTACGTGGGCGGCAAGAGCAAGGCCCGCTGGACGTTCAACATCCGCCCGCGACAGGCCTCGGACCGGCCCGCGGCATAGAATCGCCGCCGCTCTGAGCCCTCCGACCGAAAAGGGGTCCGCCGTGGAAGACCGCGAATGGCCGGCGTACGTGGCCGAGTTCATCGGGACGTTCCTGCTCGTCTTCTTCATCTGCGCGATCGTGTCGATCAACTCCTCGGGCGGGATCGGGGTGACCGACTTCGCCGTGATCGGGCTGCTCCACGCCTTCGTCCTGGCCATGCTGGTGTACACGCTGGGGGGCGCCTCCGGCGCGCACTTCAACCCGGCCGTGACGACCACGCTCCTCGCGCTGCGCAAGATCAAGCCCGGCGACGCGCTCGTCTACGTGCTCGTGCAGCTGTCGGGCGGTGTGGCTGGCGCGCTCGTCTGCAAGGGCCTGTTGACCGACGCCGGGAGAGGCGTGCACTACGGCGCCACCAGCGTCTCGCAGATCGTGCACGGTCACGCCCTGCCCGGGCTGATCGCCGAGATCCTGGGGACGTTCGTGCTCATGTGGGCGATCATGGGGGTCGCGGTGAACCCGCGCGGACAGCGCGACTGGGCTGGGCTCGTCATCGGCATCACGCTGGGCTTCGCGGTGATGGCGTTCGCTCCCGTGTCCGGCGCCGGCTTCAACCCCGCGCGCTGGTTCGGCCCGGCGGTCGTCGGCAGTCAGTGGGGGAACTGGCTGATCTACATCGTCGGCCCGCTCATCGGCGGCCTGCTCGCCGGGCTCGTGTACGACCGCGTCGTGATCGTGCCCGAGGACAAGGTGACCAAGCGCCCGATAGACACGCTCGGGTGAGCGGGGCGGCTCGGCCGCCCGGGCCGAGCGTCCCCGTTCCTTAGACTTCGTCTGAATGCGTCGTCGCGTCACCTTCTCGCGCAACCTGACGCTGTCGCTGTCGCGGACCTGCCGCTGCTACTGCAAGTACTGCGCCTTCGCGACGCACCAGGCGCATCTGCACGAGCCCGACGAGGTGATAGCGATTCTCGACGGCGCCGGGAAGCGGCACGTCAAGGAGCTGCTCGTGCTCACGGGCGAGCGCCCGGAGGTCAACGACGAGGTCGCAGGGCGGCTGCGCGACTGGGGCCACGAGGACTTCACGTCGTACGTGGTCTGGACGTGTGAGCGGGCGCTCGAGCGCGGCCTGCTGCCCCACACGAACCTCGGCGTGCTCTCGCGCGAGGACCTGCTGCGCCTGCGCGAGGTGACCGCCTCCCAGGGGCTGATGCTGGAGTCGGTCAACCCCGACCTGGTCGTCCACCAGGGCTCGCCCACGAAGGACCCGGCGCGGCGGCTGGAGACGATCCGGGCGGCCGGTGAGCTGCGCATCCCCTTCACCAGCGGGATCCTCGTCGGAATCGGCGAGTCGCCCGAGGAGCGCGTGGCCGCGCTCGAGGCACTCGCCGAGGCGCACGCCGCGCACGGCCACCTGCAGGAGGTCATCCTGCAGAACTTCGTCCCGCACCAGAGCTACTACGGCCGCGAGCCGGCGGACATCGCCGACGCCGCCGCTGAGGAGTTCTGGCGCACCGGCGTCGGCGAGCGCCCGGAGCAGCCCCTGCCGGACTGGGCGACGGCCGTGTCGATCGACGACATGCGCGCGCTCGTCGGCGAGGCACGCCGCCTGATGCCGGACGTCGGGATTCAGGTCCCGCCGAACCTGGCCGACTGGTGGCCGGAGCTCGTGGCCGCCGGCGCGACCGACCTCGGTGGGCTGTCCGCCAACGGCGATCACATCTCGCCGGAGCACCCGTTCCCGTCGCCCCACCAGGTGCGCAAGCGCCTGCAGGCCGACGGGGTGGCGCTGACCGAGCGCCTGTGCGTCTACCCGCAGTACATCGACCCCGAGTGGTTGGCGCAGGGCGTGCTTGACGTCATCAAGACGAAGTACTGGAGCTTCATCCCCCGCCGCGGGTCGGGCCGCCGGGACGAACGAGCGATCCGGCAGGATCTGGTGCCGGAGGCGATCGAGCGGGCGCGCGATGGCGGTTTCCTGTCCCCCAGCGAGATGACCGCGATGTTCGCCGAGCGCCGGCCGGGGGTGGTCGAGGACATGCGCGCGGCCGCCGACGAGCTGCGCGCCGAGCTGGCGGGGGAGACCGTGACGTTCGTCGTCAACCGCAACGTCAACGTGTCCAACATCTGCACGGTGGGCTGCGCGTTCTGCGGCTTCGGCCAGGGCAAGCGCTCCCCGGACGCGTACGAGCACGACCGCGAGGAGTTCGTCCGGCGGGTCGACGAGGCCGTCGAATACGGCGCCACCGAGATCTGCATGCAGTCGGGCATTCATCCCGACTGGGTGCTGGAGGACTACGAGGGCTGGCTGCGACTGGCCAAGGAGGTCGCACCGCAGCTGCACCTCCACGCGTACTCGCCGATGGAGGTCTCGCACATGAGCGACGTGTCGGGCCTCTCACCGCGGGCGGTGTTCGAGCGCCTCCGCGAGGCGGGGCTGGACTCGACGCCGGGTACGGCCGCCGAGGTCCTGCACGACGGCGTGCGCGAGCGCATCTCGCCGAACAAGCTGCCCGTCAAACGCTGGGTCGAGGTGATCGAGGCTTCGCACGCCGCCGGGCTGCGGTCAACGGTCACGGTGATGTTCGGGCACATCGAGGAGCCGTGGGAGCTGGCCGAGCACATGCGCGTGGTGCGCGAGCTGCAGGAGCGCACCGGCGGCTTCACCGAGTTCGTGCCGCTGTCCTTCATCCCCTTCCACACGCTGCTCGGCCGCACCCACGGCATCGAGGAGATCTCCCGCGAGGAGAACCTCAAGCACACGGCCGTGTTCCGCCTCGCGCTCGGCAGGAGCGTGCCGAGCCTCCAGGCGAGCTGGGTGAAGATGGGCCTCGACGCGGCGACCGAGGCGCTGCGGTGGGGCGTCAACGACCTCGGCGGCACACTGATGGAGGAGAACATCAGCCGCCTCGCCGGCTCCTACCACGGCGTGCGCCTCGATCCGCCCGAGCTCATCGCCGCCGCCCACCGCGCCGGCCGCCCGGCCGCCGAGCGCACGACGCTGTACGACATCCGCCGGCGCCACGAGCTGCCGGTGGCGGCGTAGCCGCTCTACGCGTCCAGCAGGGCGAGCGCCTCCTCGTCGAGCACGAG
This sequence comes from Solirubrobacteraceae bacterium, assembly GCA_033855795.1. GTDB lineage: Bacteria > Actinomycetota > Thermoleophilia > Solirubrobacterales > Solirubrobacteraceae > JALYZC01. The sequence continues at coordinate 4,400 of JAWVFS010000377.1, forward strand.
GTCGGCCGCGGCGAGGTTCTCCTCGAGGTGCTGGCGCGATGAGGTCCCAGGGATCAGCAGGATGTTGGGCGCAAGCGCCAGGAGCCAGGCGAGGGCGACCTGTGAGGGGAGCGCCCCGAGGCGTTTCGCGGTGGCGCGAACCGCGGGGTGCTCGAGGACACGCTTGCGGGAGTCGAATGCCGAGCCCAGCGGGAAGAAGGGCACGAACGGAACGCTCGCGGAGCGGCAGCGCTCCAGCAGGGGGAGGGCGGCTCGCTCGACCACGTTGAGCGCGTTCTGGACGCAAGCGATCTCCGTACGGGCCACTCCCTGCTCGAACTGCTCGAGGGAGATGTTGCTGAGGCCGATGCCGCCGATCAGACCCTCGTCGCGCATGGCGACCATGGCGTCGAGTTGCTCGTCGAACGGCCCGGACCCGTTGGTGAGCCGGAGGTTGACGACGTCGATGCGGTCGACCTCGAGCGAGCGCAGGTTGTCCTCGACACCCGCGCGCAGCTCGGCGGGGCTCGATGCCGGATGCCAGCCACCCTGCGCGTCGCGCCCCGCTCCGACCTTGCTGACGAGCACCAGGTCGGGCGGGTAGGGATGCAGCGCATCGTGAATCAGCTCGTTGGCGACATCGGGGCCGTAGTACTGCGCCGTGTCGACGTGGTTGACGCCGAGCTCGATGGCCCGCCGCAGAACGCCGAGTGCCGCGTCGCGATCGGGCGGCGGTCCGAAGACCCCGGGCCCCGGCAGCTGCATCGCACCGAAGCCGACGCGACGTACGGCGCGGCCGGCCAGGGGAGGGGTCTCGCCGCCGGGAACGGGCCTAGCCCGCCGGTCGCAGGTGCTCGGCGTACCAGTCGGCCGCCGCGCCGGCCGCCCGCTCGAACTGATCTGTGTAGGCGGAGAAGTGGCCGCCGGGGTACAGCTCGAGCCGCTTGGGCTCGTGCGCCCGGTTGAACGCCGCCAGCCCGAGATCGGTCGGACAGACGGCGTCGTCGTCGCCGAGGATCATCAGCAGCGGCGTCGGGGCGATCCGCTCGACGAAGGATCCCGGCTCGTACTCCGAGTAGAGCTCCAGAGATCGCAGGGTTATCTCGTTGCGCCACTTGCGAAAGCGCCACTGATCCTCTTCAGGCGCGGTCTGCCCGGTGAAGAACTCCCACGCATCCGCGCTGGCATGCGAGGCCGCCCCGCCCTCCGCCGGGTCGACGACCATCGGCACCATCTTGGGCGGTTTGCCGCGGAAGCGCTCGAGGCGATCGGCGTCGAAGGCTTGGCGCTGGCCGGCCAGGGCCTGCGGCGGCACCCGGCGCAGCGTGGACTCCCAGCCGCTGATCGTCGGCACCTGGGCGACCACGCAGCCGACCCGCCTGTCGATCGCCCCCACCACCAGGACGTGACCGCCCGCGTAGCTGCTTCCCCACACCCCGACACGATCGCCATCGACGCCGTCGAGCGTCTGCGCAAAGGTGATCGCGTGACGGTAGTCGCGCACCTGCACCCAGGGATCCAGCTCCTGCCTCGGCTCTCCGTCGCTGTCGCCGAAGTTCCGGTGATCGTAGGCCAGCACGACGTGCCCCGCGTTTGCGACCGCCGCCGCGTACTTGTCGAGATAGAACTCCTTGAGGCAGTTGTAGCCGTGCGCCATGACGACCACCGGGGCGTCCGCCGCGGCCGCGTGCGGGCGGTACAGCCAGCCGCGCAGCGTGGCTCCCTCCGCGTCGAACTCGACGTCAGCGACGTCGTAGGACCCGTCCTGGTCGACCATGCGGCTATTTGACCCGATTTGGGTGACCGAGCGCAACCAAGCGAGGGCAGGGCTGTCGGCCTTGGCCGCTACGCGTGGGGCGGTGTGATGGTGATGTTCTGGCCGGGGTGCAGGGCCAGCGTCGGGACTTTTTGGCGGGTGGCGGCGGTGACGAATCGCTGGGCGGCGTCGGCGACGGGCTCATAGGCGCCGTGGAGCTCGTACCCATGGTCGTGGATCGGGATCGCCAGTCGAGCACCGAGGATCCTGGCGGCGGTGGCGGCTTGGTCGGGGTCCATGACGCCGGGACTCGGGCTGGGCGGCTGACGGTGGGGGAACGTCAGGACGGCGCCGTTGACCGGGACCAGGACGGCGTCAAAGGGGCCGTGCCGGCGGGCGATGCGCCACCAGTATCCGTGGAACATGGTGTCGCCGAGATGCAGCACGCGCCCCTCGTTGGTCTCGATGAGCCATGCGACTTGCGGGTCACCGATTCCGTCAGCTGCGGGCAGCGCGGTCAGTGTGAACGGTTCGATCCTGACCGCTTCCCAGGGGGCGAGGAGCCGGCGGTCGAGGCCAGCGGCGGTGAGCTCGCGGTCGGCTTGAGCTAGGGCGAGGTGATCGACCGAATCGTCGCCCGGACCGCGTGGCTCGAGGACGGGTGCGTCGGGTCTGAGCGCCGTCTTGAGGGCGGGCGCGTCGGCGTGATCGCGGTGCAGATGGGTGACCAGTCCGGCGAGAGCCCGGCCCGCGCTTGGCGCAACGACCTCGGGCACGACGATGGCCGCGGCCTGGTCGCCCAGATAGGCGAATACCGCGCCCGCGTCGTGGAGCGGGTCGATCACGACCGTCGCGCCATCGTGTTCGATTTCTGCCCCGGCCCAGCCCAGCCATCTCAAACGCATCGCTCGCCCTCATCTCTCGAACAGATGGCAAAGTTATACAGTACGATCGTTCGTACGGTATTCTCGACCGATGCCCCGACGAACATCTGCCGACGCCGCCGAGAGCCGAGCCAGCGCCATCGAGACTGCGGTCGATCTCGCCTCCATCGAGGGCCTCGAGGGCATCACGATCGGCCGACTCGCCGGCACACTTGGAATGAGCAAGAGCGGACTGATCGGTCGCTTCGGCGACAAGGAGACGCTGCAGCGAGCAGTGCTGGACGCCGCAATCCAACGCTTCACGGCCGCAGTATGGGAGCCCGCCAGCCGATCCGCCCCCGGACTCGCGCGGCTCGAGGCGATCATCGACGCATGGATCACCCACCTGCGCGACGGCGTGTTCCCGGGAGGGTGCTTCGTCACCACCGCTTCGGTCGAATACGACGCGCGACCCGGCGCCCTGCACGACGACGTCGCACGAGCCGTCCGCCGCTGGTTGGTCGTGCTCGAGGCCGAGGCCCGCCACGCGCACCAGGCCGGCCATCTCCCAGCTGACCGCGACCCCGCCGACATCGCCCTGGAACTGCACAGCCTCGCCTCGGGCGGCAGCGTCGCCGGCCGACTCACCGCCGACCCAACCGCGCTCGACCGAACCCGAGCAGCGATGCGCCGCACCATCGGCCTACCGGCCACCCCCGACCTCCGCTCACCGGAGGCTCGCTGATCTCCTAGGCGCGGCTGCAGTTGTTGGCGAGCTGGGCGGAGACCAGCTCCCAATCGAACGCGGTCTCGCGCGGCGGAGCGGCCGCGACCGTGAAGGTGCCGCGCAGCTTGCCCCCGCAGCGCGGGTCGATGATCGCGGCGCGGACTGCGGGATCGATATCGAGGTCGCCGGCGATGCCGACGCGCAGGGCCGGGCCGCCGTCCGCCGGCTGGAGCACGAAGTAGGTGTAGTTCGACGTGTCACCGCTGCCGGGGAGCTTGCGCGTCTGCCCGTCGGCGATGTTGCCCGTGACCGTGATCTGGCCCTCGCCGGGCTTGGACCGGCGATAGTCGCCCGTGGTGGTGTGAGTCGGCGTTGTAGAGGGCGTCGTGGTCGTCGGCGCCACGGTGACGGTCGCCGGCTCCGCCGCCGAGGTGACCGTGACCGTCTTGGTCTTGCCGCCGCACCCCGCGGCGAGCACGAGGAGGGTGAGGAGGGGAAGGGCGCGGCGCACGGCCGCAAACCGTATCCGCGCGGTCAGCGGAACAGGTCCTCGGCCGGCGGGCGCCGCAGGGCGGCGGCGCCCGCGCCGTCGGCCGCGGTGACATGCGCGTCGAGCCCGCGCAGCCGGACGGCGGGCTCGCGGGAGTCCTTGGCCCGGGCCAGGTCGGCGGCGGCCGCGGCCTCGTCGGCCACCGCGATCCAGGTCGCCTGCAGCTCGCGGCCCTCGGCGTCGCGGCCGCCGCGCCAGTCCTCCAGCGGCGCCAGGCCGGCACAGCCGATCGCGACATCGCACTGTCCGTGGCGCCAGGGGCGACCGAACGAGTCCGTGATCACGACCGCCGGCGCGGCGCCGGTCAGCTCGCGCAGGCGGGCGCGCAGTGCGCGGGCGGACGCATCGGGGTCGTCGGGCAGGAGCACGAGCCGCTCCGCGCCGCCCGCATTGGACGCGTCCACGCCCGCGTTCGCGCACACGAACCCGTGCCGGGTGCGGCAGATCAGCACGCCGCGCTCCGCCCGCAGGAGCTCCTCGGTCTCGTCGATCACGACCTGGACGGCGCGCGGGTCCTTGCGGTGCGCGGTCGCGAGCTCGCGGGCGTGATCGCCCGGCGCGACGTCGGCGAGTTCGCGGACCCGGCCCTCGGCCTTCGACACGACCTTGTGCGCGACGGCCAGCACGTCGCCGTCGACGAGCGCGTGCTCGGCCGTCGCTGCGCCGGCGAGCAGCGCGGCGAGGTCATCCCCGGGGCGCACCTCCGGCAGGCCGGGGAGCGCCGTCGCGGCGAGCGTCACGGCTACGCCGAGCGCCGCTCGGCCAGCGCGCGCAGGACTCCCGGTGTGTGGCGCCGGCGGGCATCCTGGAGATGCGCGTGCCGGAGCGCGTCGAGGTCCTCGGGTGTGTCGACGTCGAGCGCCAGCGAGGCCACCTCGGTGACCGCGACCCGCGCGCCCGACGCCTCGGCCGCCGCTCGGTGCCGCTCGCACGATCCCTCGCCGAACGCGGGCGCGATGACGGCCGGCGGCGCGAGCAGCAGCGCGTTGGTCCCGGTGCCGTGGCGGTCGGGCACGATCGTCACGGCCGGGCCGTCGCCCTGTCCGGCGATCAGCGCCTGCACCTCGGTGGCGTCGAGCGCCGGGCAGTCGCCGGGGACCATCAGCACCCGTTCGGCGCCGAACTCGACCGCGCGGTCCACGCCGAGCGAGGCGGCCGCGCTCTGGCCGGTCTCGGCCTCGTCCTCGACGATCAACGCATCGTGGGCCCGCGCGAGCGCCTGCGCTCGCGGCTCGCCGGTCACGACGACGATCGCGTACAGCGATCGAACTCGTGAGAGCGCGCCCAGCACGTCGCGCAGCATCGCCTCCGCGAGCACCACACGGGAGGACCCGGCCAGCCCGGAGGCCAGGCGCTGCTTGGCGCGATCAAAACGCTTGACGGGCAGCACGGCGACCGTGGTCATCGCCTCTGGACCCTAGCGGGGGCACAGAGTCGTCAGTCGTCAGTCCTCAGTCGTCAGAACGGCTCATCCCTCGCAACTGACGACTGACGACTGACGACTGACGACTAGCGC
>JAWVFS010000378.1:0-4238 GCA_033855795.1 Solirubrobacteraceae bacterium
TCGCCTGTGGTCAGTGCATCCGAGAGCAGCTTGGTCGAGATGCCGCTCCACGCGAAGGCCAGGCCCGCGCTGATCGCGACCGGCAGGCCGGTACTCCGGCGAAAGCGGCTCATCAGGTAGGGGAGAAGGGCGAGCACGGCGAGGATGCCCAGCACCACGGCGATGGTGCCTGCCCCGGCGTCGCCCTCGCTGCGGTGAGGCGCGGCGATCGCGAGCACAACGACCCCGGCGACGATCGCGCCGATCGCGATCACCTCGCGGCGGCCCACGTGCTCGTGCAGCTGGCGCGAGCCGATGGCGAGCAGGAGCAGCAGCCCGGCGGCGAGGCACGGCTGCACGAGGGTAAGCGGGGCCAGCAGCAGGGCGACGGTCTGCAGCGGCCAGCCGAGGAAGTTCAGCGCCGCCCCGGCCAGCCAGCGCGGGCGGCGAAGCAGCTGCAGCAGCAGGGACAGCCGCAGGCCGTGCTCCTCGGGCACGTCCCTCGCCTCCATCGCCTGGAGCGCGATGGCGACGTTGTACGCTGCCGACGCCGCAAAGGCGGCAAACATGCCGAGGATCAGCTCACCGTTCATGCGCACCCGGCACGATAACCGCGCCGCCCGCATCGGCGTGTTCGCCGCCGGGATGGCCGTGGGATACCTCGCGCCGGGGCTCGCCGCCGCGGTGCCGTCGCTCCGCCGCCCGCTGGGCGTGGCCGACCGAATCGACGACCAGGGCGCGGTCGCCGTGACCTTCGACGACGGCCCGCATCCGCAGGGAACGCCGGCGGTGCTCGAGGTGCTGCGCGAGCGGAATGCGCAGGCCACGTTCTTCCTCGCCGGCGAGCAGGTGGAGGCGCGGCCCACGCTGGCGGCCGAGATCGTGGCCGCCGGGCACGACGTCGCGGTCCACTGTCGGCGGCACCGGAACATGCTGCGCCTGGCGCCCTGGCAGGTGGCCGACGACCTGCGCCGCGCGGAGGCCGTGATCGCCGACGCCACCCAGCGGGAACCGCGCCTGTACCGGCCGCCCTACGGCGTGTTCAACGCCGCCGCGCTCCGCTTCGCCCGCGCCCGGGCATGGACGCCGCTCCTCTGGACCCGCTGGGGCCGGGACTGGGAGCGCCGCGCGACGCCGGCGTCTATCGCGACCGCGGTGACCGACGGCCTGCGCGGCGGCGACGTCCTGCTGCTCCACGACGCCGACTACTACAGCGCGATCGGCTCGTGGCAGAAGACCGCGGCGGCGCTCCCGCGCGTGCTCGACGCGTGCGACGAGGCGGGGCTGCGGGTCGTGGCGGCGTAGGCCGCTGCGTTTCGGCGTCGCGCGCGATCGGGGTATCCTTTGCACCTGTCTTGCGGGGTCGTCTAATGGCAAGACGCGGCTTTCTGGTGGCCGTTATCGGGGTTCGAGTCCCTGCCCCGCAGTTCCCGCCGTAAGCACGACACGGAGGTCTCGGTGCTGGCGCGCAACCCCATCAGGATCATCGTCGGCGGGCTGATCGCGCTCGTGCATCCAGAACGCGGGCGGCGACGTGGCCAAGATCCAGGCGTGCACGAAGTAGGGGAATCACCGGCGCCTTCGCGCCCCTGCCTGGTTAGAGTCCCGTCGCGATGACGGGCACGATGCCCCTGGGAGGGGATGCACGCCGCGCCGGTGCGGTGGCCGTGCTGGCCGCAATCGCCCTCGCCGGCCTCGCGATCGCGCCCGGGCGCGCCGCCGCGAGTACCGTCGCCCTCGTTGACCGCGGCCCCGACCAGAACCAGCTCGGGCTCGTGTACCGGGCCGGCCGCGGCGAGCGCAACCGCGTCACGATCACGTTCGACGAGTTCAGCGTCACGGTCAGCGATCGCGCGGGTGTCCGCACGAGCGATCCGAACTGCACGAGGCCCTCGGCCATCACCGTCGTCTGCCAGACGCCGATCGAGCAGGTGCCGCCGAACCTCGGCCGCGCCGACATCTCACTCGGGGACCGAAGCGACACGCTGACGCTCCGGAACAACCTGGCCGGCACGTGCAACTCTCACCTGACCCCGAATCCCGTCGTCTTCGTCACCGGCGGACCGGGCAGCGACCGCATCCGCGGCAGCTCGCTGTCCGAGAAGCTCATGGGCGGGGCCGGCAACGACTACATCACGGCCGGCCCGTGCGACGCCGACATCCTGGAAGGCGGCCCCGGCAGCGACACGCTCATCGGCGGCCCCAACGACGACATCCTCCGTGGCGGCCCGGGCAACGACCGACTGTCCGGGGGCCGCGGCAACGATCAGCTCTTCGGCGGCGCCGGTCGCGATCGCCTCGTCGGCGGCCCCGGCCTCGACCTCACCAAGCAGTAGTAGCGGCGAGACGACGTCCGGGCGCGGTGCGGCCCCGCTTCTTGGTTGCTCATGTGTCGCCGGAGGCCGACTTGATCTTGCGCCAGCCGCCGGCCCGGTTGTTGGCGACGATCTGCCGGAACATCGCCATGAGCGCGGGCTCGTTGATCGTCTCACCCGCGTCAGAGGAGTAGGACTAGCGACTAGTGACCAGCGACTGCTAGCTACGCCGCGGCCTGTTCGGCCCAGTCGCGATATGGTGCCCGTTATCGGGGTTCGAGTCCCTGCCCCGCAGTGGACTGTGTCATTGCCAGTTAGCTGGACGCATGGCGCCGCGCGAGTCTGTCTGATCGGGATGGGAACGCCATAACCCGCGCCTCGTGGATACGACCGGGCCTGATCGTGCTCGCCGTGGCGGGCGCCTCTTCGCTGCCGCATTGGTTCGAGCCTGTGCTCTGGAGCGATCCTGACGCGATCAACTATCAGGCCAAGGTGCTGGCTTTCCGGGGGCAGGACGAGCGGACCGCACTGCACAGATTGTTCGCCAGCCCGATCGCCGCCAAGTTTCGTCGGGACGAGGCGACGAAGCCGCCCAGTAGGCGCCGGTCCACAAATCCGCACCTGATCGACTACGGCACTCGGTTCTTTCGCCGGCGCCCCGTTGTCCCTCTCATGGCGGCGGGGATCTACCCGGTCTTTGGCGACCGCAGCCTGCTCACCGCATCGATGGTCGGTTACCTGCTGCTGGCGCTGGCGCTGTACGCGCTACTGCGCAGGCGCTTCTCTTCGACGACCAGCGCCGTCGCGACCATCGCTTGCATTCTGCTTCCACCTCTCCGGCTGTACAGCTTCGTCCCCATGACGGATAGCTGGGGCGTTCTCCTGGAGACGTGCGCTCTCTTGGCCGCGGTCCTGACATTCGATCGCGGGACGCGCTGGCTTACGTTCTGGGTCGCCTCCATAGCCGCGCTTTCCGTTACGCGAGACGACACGATCGTCCCGCTTGTCGCCGTCGCGTGCCTCCTCATCCAGCAGAGAGAGCGGCGAAGCGCGCTCCTGACCGTGACGGGCGCCGCGGCGGCGCTTCCAGCCCCGCTCATCTTCGGCAACGTTTCCGTGCGGGGAAACCTGGCCTTCGTCTTCAGCAACTACTACCCGCCGAACGACGACAGCTGGGGCTTCGTCCTAAGCAACTACTTCCCGCACATCCGTCACCTGATCCGAGCGGACCTGACCTATGGCACGCACGTGGGTTGGCCGGCGCCGCTCTGGTACGGCGGCCTTGCTCTAGTGGCAGTCGGCGTGGTCCTCCTGATCAAGTCAGTACGGGCCGCCGACCCGTTCTTCCCACTGCTTTGCTACTCGCTCGTCGGCGCTGCCCTCTTCGTAGCCCTCTTCGCCGACTACTCCGGCCTCCGCGAAGAGCTCGTGTTCATCCCCCCGATCGCCGTCGGGCTTGCGTTGTTGGTCGACAAAGCGTCTAACTCAGAAGCGCTGAAACGCCTGAGAGCAAGGCTCGTGCGGCGTGCGGCCCTGGCGCGCGGGCGGCTCGGCGCGCCTACAGTCCCGCCATCCCGCTGACCTGTCGATCCCGTCGCCAGGCAGCGCGAGACCAACCTGTGGCGCTGCCCGGGAGGTCGAAAAGCGAGCGTTTCGGCAACCGCAGCACCGCGCTCGCTGACGGCGCGCGCCGGGTTGTTGCGCCGGCGCTGATCTTTTTTTTCGCGCAGCACGAGTCGGCGGCGGGATACTGGCAGGCGATGTCGCAGGAGAACGTGGACGTGGTGAGACGGGCTTGGCAGTCGGTTAGCTCCCACGGTGACCTGCCCTTCGAGCTGTGGGATAAGGATCTGCGGATGGAGAACATGCCGGAGTTCCCGATCCAGGGGCCGTATGACGGTCACGAAGGTCTCACACGGTGGAGGCAAGACATCGCCGAGGTCA
>JAWVFS010000379.1:0-7009 GCA_033855795.1 Solirubrobacteraceae bacterium
CGAGGCCTTGACCGCGGAGGCCGACACGCGGCCGCCACGGAACGACTCGGCGAACGACTCGAGCTCGTCGGCGGCGCGGTTGACCGCCTGCAGGTGGCGCTGGTGCTCGTGCTGGCGGCCGGCGGGCGCGAGGTCCGGATGCCACTGCTTTGCGAGCCGGCGGCGGGCGAGCTGCACCGCGCGCTGGTCGAACGGCGCCTCGAGCTCCAGCAGCAGGAGCGCCTGCTCGATGTCGAAGACCGCGGGCATGAACCCGTAACGGTAGCGGCAGATGCCGGATTTGCAGCTACGCGGGCGAGGGCTCCGGCGCCTCGGGCGGCTCGACCGCGACCCTCGGCAGCCGGCGGTCCAGCCAGTCCGGCAGCCACCAGGCACGCCGGCCGAGCAGCTCCATCACCGCCGGCACGAGCACCGTGCGGATGACGAAGGCGTCGATGAACACGGCCGACGCGAGCCCGACCCCGAACAGCTTGATCACGCGCGAGTCGCCGAGCACGAAGGAGGCGAACACGCACACCATGATCGTGGCCGCCGCCGTGATCACTCGGCCGGTGGTGGCCACGCCCTCGACCACGGCGCGCGAGGCGTCGCGGCGGCGCACCCACTCCTCGTGCACGCGCGACATCAGGAAGACCTCGTAGTCCATCGAGAGCCCGAACACGATCGCGAACAGCATCACCGGCAGGAACGACTCGATTGGGCCCGTCCGGTCCACGCCGATGAGGCTCGCGAGCCAACCCCACTGGAACACCGCGACCACGACGCCGAAGGCCGCCCCGATGCTCAGCACGTTCATGAGAACGGCCTTGAGCGGCACGAGCACCGAACGGAACACCGCCATCAACAGCAGCGCGGACAGGAGGACGACGACGCCGATGAACAGCGGCAGCTTGTTCGTGAGCGTGTGGCCGAGGTCGTCGAACACCGCGGTCGGGCCCCCGATGTGGACCTGCGCCCCGGTCGCGCGCCGCATCTGGGGCACCATCGTGTCGCGGAGCCGGGTCACGAGCGCCTGGGTGGCCGCGCTCTGCGGCGAGGTCGACGGGTACGCGGTCAGCACCGCGACGGCGCCGGACGGGCTGACCTGGGCCGGCGTGACCGTCGCGACGCCGCGCTCGGCGGCCATCGCATCGCGCAGCCTGGTCGCGGTCGCCCGGTCACCGGAGCCCGGGAGCTGGGCCACGACCTGCAACGGCCCGTTGAACCCGGGCCCGAACCCCTGGGCGAGCAGGTCGTACGCCCTGCGGGTGGTCGTGCTCGCGGGGTCCGAACCGGCGTCGCTCGAGCCGAGCCGGAGCGAGAGCGTGGGAATGCAGAGGGTGAGCAGGAGGGCGGTGGCTCCGAGCGCCAGCGGCCACGGGCGACGCTGGACGAGGCGGGCCCAGCGGGCCCAGCCCTCGCCACCGCCCGTCGCGCCCTTGCCCAGCGGGAAGCGCCAGCGATCGATCCGATGCCCGAGCATGCCCAGCAGCGCGGGCAGGAGCGTGAGCGAGGCGATCATCGTGAACAGGACGGCCAGGGCGGACGCGACCGCCGGGCCGCGCAGGAACGTGACACCGAGCAGGAGCATGCCGAGCAGGGCCACGATCACGGTCGTCCCGGCGAAGAAGACGGCCCGTCCGGCGGTGTCGATCGCCGTGATCACGGCCTGGCGGACCTCGAGCCCGTCGCGCAGCCCGGAGCGGTACCGCGTGACCACGAACAGCGCGTAGTCGATCCCGACGCCGAGGCCGATCATCCCCGCGAGCTGCGGCGACCAGTCCGCCACGTCGAACACGTGGGTGGCGACCGTCACGAGGCTGAGCCCGGTCCCGAGCGCGAACAGGGCCGTGATCACCGGCATGCCCATCGCCACGACGGACCCGAAGGTGAACAGGAGCACGATGATCGCCGCCAGGAGGCCGATGCCCGTCTGGGCCCCGCCCGACTGACGCTGGGCCTGCTCGATGGGCTGGCCGCCGGCCTCGACCTGGAGGCCGGACCGCGCCGCCCCGTGGGCGATGTCGATCACGTGCTGCACACCCGCCTTGGGGAGCACGTTGGCGCGTTCGTCGAAGCGCACCACCGCGTAGGCGGTGCGGCCGTCGCGCGAGACGGCGTGGCTCCCGGCTGCGGCGTAGGGGCTCTGCACGCCGACGACGTGCGGCTGACGGGCGATCTCGGTCAGCACCGGCTGCATTCGCGCGCGCACACCCGGGTCCGTCACCTTCCCGGACCGGACCTGGAAGACGACCTGCGCCTGGTCGCCGGCCTGCGCCGGGAAGCTGCGCTTGAGCAGGTCGTTGGCGCGTTGGGAGTCCGAGCTCGGGAGGTTGAAGTTCGAGCTGTAGGAGGCGCCGACGGTTCCGGCGATGCCGACGATCGCGACGAGCGTGGCGATCCAGCCGGCGAGGACGAGCCGGCGGTGTCGGAGGCACCAGGTGGCCAGGGCGCGCATCGGCGCACCCTAGCGTCGGTGCTTGAGTGGTTTCTGAGAGCCGAGGCGCGCACCCCGACCACGCCCTTCTATCCTTGCCCGCTCGTGTCCGGCGAATACATCTACACGATGCATCGCCTGAGTCGGGTGCACCCGCCCGACAAGGAGGTGCTCAAGGACATCACGCTGGCCTTCTTCCCGGGGGCCAAGATCGGCGTGCTCGGGCCCAACGGCGCCGGGAAGTCCACGCTGCTGCGCATCATGGCGGGCGTCGACACGGAGTTCCGCGGCGACGCGCAGCTCGCGCCCGGCGCCAGTGTCGGCCTGCTCGAGCAGGAGCCGGCCCTGGACGAGTCCAAGGACGTGCGGGGGAACGTGGAGGACGGCGTGGCCGAGGTTCGCGCCCTCCTGGACCGCTTCAACGAGCTCTCGGCCAACTACAGCGACGAGACCGCGGACGAGTTCGCCCGCTTGCAGGAGCGCATCGACGCCGCGGACGCGTGGAACCTCGATACGACGCTCGATACGGCGATGGACGCGCTGCGGCTGCCGCCGGGCGACGCCGACGTCGCCACGCTCTCGGGCGGCGAACGCCGTCGCGTCGCGCTGTGCCGCCTGCTCCTGCGCCAGCCCGACCTGCTGCTGCTCGACGAGCCGACCAACCACCTGGACGCGGAGTCCGTCGCGTGGCTCGAGCGTCACCTGGCCGAGTACGCGGGCACGATCGTCGCCGTCACCCACGACCGCTACTTCCTCGACAACGTCGCGGGCTGGATCCTCGAGCTCGACCGCGGCCGCGGCATCCCGTTCAAGGGCAACTACTCCGCCTGGCTCGAACAGAAGCAGGCCCGCCTCGCCCAGGAGGAGAAGGCCGACGTCGCGCGGCGCAGGACGATCGAGCAGGAGCTCGCGTGGGTGCGGATGAACGCCTCCTCTCGGCTGAAGAAGAACAAGGCGCGCCTCGCGCGCTACGACGCGCTGCTGGCCGAGGACCGCAACGTCAAGCTCGACCAGGTCCAGATCCACATCCCGGCCGGCCCGCGGTTGGGCGACGTCGTGCTCGAGGCCGATGAGCTGCGCAAGGGCTTCGGCGAGCGGCTGCTGATCGAGGACCTGTCGTTCTCGCTCCCGCGGGCCGGCATCGTCGGCGTGATCGGGCCCAACGGCGCCGGCAAGACGACGCTGTTCCGCATGATCACCGGCGAGGAGGCCCCCGACGAAGGCGCGCTGCGCCTCGGCGACACCGTCGAGCTCGCCTATGTCGACCAGTCTCGCGACGCCCTCGACGGCGGCAAGAGCGTGTGGGAGGAGATCTCGGGGGGCGAGGACAAGCTCAAGGTGGGGGACCAGTGGGTCAACTCGCGCGCGTACGTGGCCGGCTTCAACTTCAAGGGCTCGGACCAGCAGAAGAAGGTCGGCAAGCTCTCCGGCGGCGAGCGCAACCGTCTGCATCTGGCGAAGCTGCTGCGCACCGGCGGCAACCTGCTGCTGCTCGACGAGCCGACCAACGACCTCGACGTGGACACGCTGCGCGCGCTCGAGGAGGCGCTGCTGGCGTTCGCGGGCTGCGCCGTGGTCATCTCCCACGACCGCTGGTTCCTCGACCGCATCGCCACCCACGTCCTCGCCTTCGAGGGCGACTCCCAGGTGACGTGGTTCGAGGGCAACTTCGAGTCCTATGAGGCACGGCGGCGCGAGCAGCTCGGCGACGAGGCCGAGCGCCCGCACCGGATCACCTACAAGAAGCTCGTCCGTTCTTAGAAGTCGAAGCGCCCGCCCAGGCGCTCGTCGGCGCCCGGCCGAGTGAGCTCGTAGATCGCGATCCGGTGGCCGCCGGGGAGCTCGAACGAGTAGCAGGGGCCGTAGGGCATCCCGAGCTCGGGCCCCGGGTTGCAGCCCCGGTCAGCCAGGCCCTTCGCGGCCTCCTCGAGGTCGTCCACGCGGTAGACCAGGATCGGCCGGTCGCCCTCGACGTGGTCGGCCAGCACGATGGCCGGCGGCTGGTCGGCGAGGCGCACCATCGCCACGCGCGCGCCGAAGGCCTCGATCGCGAAGACCGCCTCGGCCCCGAGCTCCTCGACGAAACGGCGGAGCTCGGCCGCGACGTCGCGGCTCGGCGTGTAGACGAAGTCCAACGGGCCGAAGGGGGTCATCCCGCCGCGGGCTCGCCGCTCTCGTCGACCACGATGTCGGCACGCCGCCCGACCCCGAAGAACGATCCGGCATAGAGCGTGACGAGGCCGATGCCGGTCAGGACCTCGATCGTCGCCGCGGTGTGAGCCAGCCGGCTGTGGGCGACGAGGTCAGGAGCCGGGTTGGCGAAGGCCATGTTGGTCGCGAAGTAGAGGAAGTCGCCGAACGTCGGGTCATGACCGGCGCCCTGGAACGCGCCGGAGCACGGCTGGGCCAGGTCGAGGGAACAGGCTGCGGGGTCGTGCGCCCAGATGAGCATGTAGATGAGCGCCCAGCCGCAGAAGAACAGCAACGCCGGCAGGGCGAGGCCCGTGCGCCGCAGGATCGCCGCCATGCCCTCGACCGCCCGAACCTGGCGCCCGAGCGTCGGCACCGTCAGTCGCACTCGGCCCGAGAACATCACCAGCGTGTCGCCGCGCACGAAGCGGTCCAACAGCCGGCGGAAGGCGGTGGCCGCGACCAGCGCGCTGAGGAGCACGACGCCGATGAGCACGGCGGCGACGACGCGCGCCGCGTGCGGGGACAGGTAGAGGGGGGCGAGACAGAGCGCGGCGAGTGCGACGAGCAGCAGGACGAAGCGGCGCAGGTGCGCGTCGAAGCGGCGCGGGACCGGGGGGTTGGCGATGACGTTGAGCACCCACGCCAGCGCCCGGCCGATCAGGGCAACGACCACTCAGGCGAATCTAGCGAGCAGTCCGGCTAGCTCCCGGGCGTCGGCGGCCACCGCGTCCGCGCCGTGCAGGTCCTCGGCGGGGAAGGGCCCCGTGGCCACGGCGAGGCAGCGCACGCCATCGGCCCGCGCACAGGCGACGTCCGCGGGCGTGTCGCCGATCACCACCGTGCGCTCGCGCGCGTGCGCACGCCCGTCGACGGCGACGCGTTGCCGCGCGATCGCCGGGAGGGCCGCACGGTCCTCGTGGTCGGAGCCGAAGGCGCCCTGCCCCTCCGCGAAGTGATGGCCGAGGCCGGCGCGCTCGAGCTTGAGGCGCGCGATGGGCTCGAAATTGCCGGTCAGCAAAGCCGACCACACGTCGTCGCGACCGGCCAGCTCGTCGAGCAGCTCGGCCATCCCCGGGGCGACCTTGTCGCGGAGGTCCGGCGGGCACCGGAGCGCGAACTCCCGGCAGGTCACCTCGCGCACGTCGGCGGCGCGCGCGTCGATCCGGTCCGCGCCGACACCGCTGCGCAGGAGGATCTGGCGCGTGATCTCGCCGTCGGTGCGGCCCGCGGCGGCGACGCCCGCGGTCGCGGGGTCGGCGATGCCGTGGACCTCGCGCAGCGCGGCGTGCATGCTGGCGGCGTGCTCGGCCGACGCCTTCAGCAGCAGCGTGCCGTCGATGTCGAACAGGAGCAGCAGCACGGCGCCCGGATCCGTCAGGTGACGAGCGTGGTCTCGATCGGCGGCGGCGTGCGCAACGTCTGGAGCACGGTGCAGTAGCGCTCGGCCTTCTCGTGCAGGGCGGCGAGCTGGTCGGCGCTGGCCTCGGGCGCGTCCACCTCGAAGCGCACGCGAATGGCGTCGAATCCCACTGGGACGTCTCGGTCCACGCCGAGCGTGCCGCGCAGGTCGAGCTCGCCCTCGACGACGACCTCGATGCGCTCGAAGGGGACGCCCATCGCTGTCGCGACCATCTGCGTCGTCACCTGCGCACAGGCTGCCAGCGCGCCGAGCAGGAGGTCGCCCGAGCACGCTCCGGTGCCCGGCCCACCGACACCCTGGTGGGCCTCGGCCTCGTAGACCATCCGGCCGATGTCCACCGAGCACGTCACGGGCTGCCCGGTCGTGCTGCCGCGGGCGGTCAGGGTGATGCGCGAGGCCTCGGGGTCCTCGCGGTAACGGTCCTTCAGCGGTCGTTGCACTTCGCGCAGGTTCATGGCGATCTCCTACGTCGCTCGTCCCGGCGAGAGTACCGTCGCGGCGCTCAGCGCTCGAACGACGTGGCCGGCTCGAGGCGCTGCGCGAAGGCGGCGATCAGGCGGGCGCAGGCGTGCACGTCGTCGAGCTGCATCATCTCGACGGGCGAGTGCATGTAGCGCAGGGGAATGGACACGACGCCCGTCGGCACCCCGGCCTTCGACAGGTGCACGGCGTCGGCGTCGGTGCCCGTGCGTCCCGCGTGCGCCTCGACCGTGAACGGGATGTCCTCGGCCTCGGCGGCCTCGTACAGCAGCTCGAACACGTGCGGGTTGATCGTCGAGCCACGGTCGATGACGGGGCCCGAGCCGAGCTCGTGCTTGCCGAGCGCCTTGACCTCGATGCCTGGCGCGTCCGTCGCGTGGGTCACGTCCACGACGATCGCCACCTTGGGATCGAGTGCGAACGCCGTCGTGCGCGCGCCCGCAAACGTGATCTCCTCCTGGCTCACGGCGACCGCGCAGACGTCGCCGGGCGCACCGCCC
>JAWVFS010000380.1:0-7887 GCA_033855795.1 Solirubrobacteraceae bacterium
CCCGTGCGACGTGAACGACAGCCTCAAGGACGCGCCCCTCTTCTACTCAACCTTCGTCTCGATGGTCGTCGTCGCTGCGGCCCTGGTCCTGATCCCAGGCGCGCCACTCATTCCAATCCTCTTCCTCTCTCAGGCCCTCAACGCCGTCCTCCTGCTCGTGCTGCTGCCCTTCATGCGACGCCTGGCGCGCGACCCCGCGGTGATGGGGCCGCATGTCATCGGCCGCGCCGGCCGGCTACTGACCGGCCTCGCGCTCGCACTGGTCGCGGTGGCGGTGACAGCACTCGCCGTACTGACCGTGACCTGACACACCCCCGCGTACTTACTCACGCGGGTCTTCGAACGAGGCCACTAGCGGCGCACAGGCCGCAGGGCGAGCGCGATCCCGGCGGCGCTGATCCCAGCGAGGATCGGCACGGCGCGGCGGGCCAACACGGGCGGCAGGACCAACTCGAACAGGGGCACGGGATCACCGAGGCGCTGCTGGAGCGGGCCGAGTGGGCTGGTCCCTCGCGCGATCACCAGCCCGACGCCCTCAGCGGCAAGAACGCCGATGGTTCCGCGCAGGAGACGGTCACGGCGTCCGGTAAGGGCGCACGTCCAGATATAGCCGAGGCAACTCAGTTCGACGAGAGCAATCGCGGTATGGCCAACACGTAGGGCCAGTGCGCCGCGCGACAGCGGCTGGCGCTCGTCACATCCAAGACGACCCGTGGGCTCGGTCAACCGGCTTGCACCTCCCTGACGACGGCCGGCCCGAGCGCGATCCATACGAGCACAAGCGGCCAGGTCCGACCCTCAGCGAGGTTGTAGTCAGCGAGGAGCTCCTGCCACGGCTTCTTGGCGACCGCCCGCCCGAAGCCGAACTCGAACGCCACTGTCATGGCAAGCCACGAGGCGCCGATCGTGAGCGCCTCGCCAGTGGTTGGGATTGGCCATTTGCGCTGGAGGACCGAGAAATAGCCTGCGAACGCCGCGATGCCCGTCGCGGCCGACGCGGCATGAGCCGCGCGCTCACCGAGCAGCCTCGCGAACGTCGCCTCTCGTAGAACGCCATTCGCTACCCCGATCACCGCGCCGCCGCTCCACCCCGCGACCCATTGCTTCCTCACGGGTCGGGCCGTCGCCTTTCCGATCGGTGCCACGGTCGAGGGGAGTCTCGCGAGGTCGTGAAGTCGGTGGCAGCGGTGACGAGTAGGCGCCCATCCGGGGAGCATTCCCGAGATGTAGCGGAGGGGGTGGGATTCGAACCCACGGTGGACCAAACGGCCCACAACGGTTTTCGAGACCGCCCCGTTCAACCACTCCGGCACCCCTCCAGGAGACGGCAGTGCGGGCGCCAAGGCTAGTACACCGGTCAGCGCGCAGAACTGAGCGTCATGCCCCGGTGGGCTCGAGCACGATCACGGGGATCCGTCGCCCCCCGGTGCGCTGCTGGTAGTCCTCGTACCCGGCGTACAGGTCGTTCGCCAGCGTCCACAGAACATCGCGCTCGGCTCCCTCGGCCTCCCGCGCGCGAAACCGCCCGTGCCGCCCGTCGTGGCCGGTGAAGCCCACGTCGGGGTGCGCGATCAGGTTGTGGTACCAGGCCGGGTGACGCTCGGCGCCGGCCTTGGAGGCGATCAGCACGATCCGCCGGTCCCGCTCCAGGTAGAGGAGGGGCGTCGTCCGCGGCTGGCCGCTTCGGGCCCCCACCGTCTCCAGCAGCCCCACCGGCTGGCCCATGAAGAGCCCAACGCGGCCGCGGGTCCAGCGCAGCAGGCGGCGATCGATCGGGTTCGCGACGTTGATGGCGAACCAGCCGCCCGCCTTCGTCCGGGCGAACGCCTCGGCCCGCCGGTCCCACCAGCTCATCTCGCGCCTGGCCACGGGCCCAGCCTATCTCCGGTCTCCGAAGAAGTCCTGGAGCAGCGCCGCGGCCTCGTCTGCCAGCAGCCCGCCCGAGACCTCCGGGCGATGGTTGAGGCGCGGCTCGCCGAGCACGTCGAGCACGCTGCCGGCGGCGCCGGCCTTCGGATCGGTCGCGCCGAACACGACCCGGGAGACGCGGGCCAGGACGATCGCGCCCGCGCACATCGCGCACGGCTCGAGCGTGATGTACAGGACGGCGTCCATCAGCCGCCACGACGACAGCGCGCGCGAGGCCTCGCGCAGGGCGATCATCTCGGCGTGCGCGGTCGGGTCCTGGCGCAGCTCGCGCTCGTTGCGCCCGGCGCCGATCACCTCCCCCTCGTGCACCACCACCGCCCCGATTGGTACGTCATCGTGCTCGAGCGCCCGCTCCGCTTCGCGCAGCGCAAGGCGCATGAAGTACTCGTCGCGGGGGAAGAAATGAGGGCGCATCGCGAGCCTTCCGTCGCTCCCGGCCGCCCTGGCTCGTCCTGCTGCGCCAGGAAATCGGCTCTATCCGGGAAACTTTGACCTGCCGATGATGTCTTAACAGGGGCACCGCGGTCCCCCGCCGCGGTTCCGACCCGTGAAAATCCTTCGAATCCCTCTACTGCTCGCCGGCGTTGCGGCCCTCGCGCTTGCCTCCGCATCCGCGGACGCTGCCCCCTACCGCTCCGGCGAGGTGATCGTCCGCTACGCCGAGGGCACCTCCCAGGCCGAGGCCCACGCCGCACTGCAGCGCACCGGGACCGCCGCCGCGGAGACGGCCGGGCCGGGCGCCCAGGTTCTCCGGATTCGCGACGGCCAGAGCGTCGGCTCGACCATCCACGAGCTGAACCACCAGCCCGGCGTCACCTACGCGGTGCCCAACTACGTCGCGCACGCCGCCGGCTTCGTCCCCAACGATCCGGGCCGCGGCCGTACGGCCAGCGGGTGGCAGTCGGTGCAGTGGAACTTCCTCGCCGCCACCGGGATCAACGCGCCCGACGCCTGGAGCAATGCCGCGGCGCTCGGCGCGCCGGGTGGGCGCGGCGTCACGGTGGCCGTACTCGACACCGGCGTCGCCTATGAGAACCGCGGGGCGTTCCGCCGCTCACCCGACTTCTCCGCCTCCACCTTCGTACCCGGCTACGACTTCGTCGACCTCAACTCGCACCCCGATGACCGCAACGGCCACGGCACCTTCATCGCCGGGGTGATCGCCGAGTCCACGAACAACGGACGCAACCTCACCGGACTCGCGTATGGCGCCAGGGTGATGCCGGTGCGGGTGCTCGACGCCGACGGCCTCGGCGATGCGGCCTCGATCGGCCGCGGCATCCGGTGGGCCGTCCAGCACGGCGCGCGCGTGCTGAACCTGTCGCTCGAGTTCGACCCGTCGACGCCGCGCTCCCAGATCCCCGAGGTGCTCAACGCGATCCGCTACGCCCACAGCAGGGGCGTCGTGGTCGTGGCCGCCTCGGGCAACGAGGCCGAGCGCGCAATCGCGTACCCGGCGCGGGCGAGTGGCGTCATCTCCGTCGGCGCGACAACCGAGCACATGTGCCTGGCCGACTACTCGAACACCGGGTCGGGGCTCAAACTCGTCGCCCCGGGTGGGGGTGCCGACGCCGACATCCCCGAGGACCCCACCCACTGCCACCCCGGCGCCAGGCCCGGCCGCGACGTCTACCAGCTCACCCTCACCGGCGGCTCGTACCGCCGCTTCGGCCTGCCCTCGGGCTACCAGGGCACGTCGATGGCCACGCCGCACGTGGCGGCCGCCGCGGCGCTCGTGATCGCCACCGGCATCGCCGGCCGCCGGCCCTCGCCCGACGCCGTCGAGAAGCGCCTCGAATCCACGGCCCGCGACCTCGGCACGCCGGGTTACGACTCCCGTTACGGCTACGGCCTGGTCAACGCCGCAGCGGCGACGCAGCCGCCGGCGGCGGCCAGGCGCCGATAAGCCATTACTACCGCGAAGCGGTACTGACCGCCCCGCGCAGCGGAGGGCCTGCTGTTTGCAGGCCCGGAGCTGCCGGGGCCCGGAGGGCGGCGAAGCCGCCGTTTACATGGCCCGGGCAGGCGAGGGCTCGTTGTTTACGAGCCCCGAGCCAGCGCGGCAAAGTCGAAGCCAGGAGGGCGGCGAAGCCGCCCGGTTACGTGGTCCGGATGATCATCACGGAGCAGGGTGCGTGGTGCGACACCTTGTTGGGCACCGATCCGAGCAGGAACCGCTTCGCACCGGTCATGCCCTTGTTCCCGACGATGATCAGGCCGGCCTTCTCCTCCTCGGCGACGTCGAGGATCGCGTCCGCCGGGTCGCCCTCGCGGGCGTAGGTCTTCACGGATACGCCGGCGTCCTCGATCTCGGCGGCGGCCTCCTTGAGTGTTGCGTCGACGTCCTCGCGCGGGTTGACCATCCACTCCAGGTCCGGCGGGACGTCGCGCTGCTCCTCGCGGAGCCTCGTGCTGGAGACCGGCTCGTACGCGCTCACGAGGTTGATCGAGTCACCGACCTGGTTCGCCAGGTCGGTCGCCTGGCGGACGGCCTCCTTGGCCGTATCCGACCCGTCGGTGCCCACCACGATCGCTCCGAACATCGCTCTCCTCTCGCCGCTCCCAGGAACGCGCATCATATTCCGCGGCCGCCACCGCGGGGCGCGGGTCAGGCGATGCGGACGATGGCGATCACCATGCCGGCGAGCACCACCACGACGATCGCCACCTGCATCCAGATCCAGGACCGGGGCATCGGCGCGTCTAGGCCTCGGCCGCTGTGTGCTCCTGCGCTTCGACGTGGGTCACCGGAAGTCCGAGGCCGGTGACCTTGCTCGGCAGGTCGAGCTTGAGCCAGCGGGACACGCGCGCGGGCAGCGTGGACAGGATGATCTCGTCGAAGCCGCGGAGGTTGACCGCGTCCTGGATCGCGGCGAGCGGCTCGTGGTCGCCGACGATGCCCTCGACCTTGCCCCCGGCGGCCTCCTCGAGCAGGGGGAGCGCGAGCTCCAGCACCGCCTCGGACTCGGAGACGTCGGTGTCCTGAGCGTCGACCACCTTGTGCAGGCCATGCGTCACGTGCGGCACCAGGAGCGTGAAGGTGGCGGGCCCCCGGGCGGCGCGTTCGCGCACCGCCGCGATGAGCGCCGGGGTTGCCGCGGTGCGGTTGGCGACAACGAGTACTCGAGCGGGATCAGCCATGGTCTGCCCTACCGACTAGCGCTAGCGACTTTAGTCCCCGGGCGGCCGGCGCACAACGGCAGTGCGGTCACGATTCGATCGGGTAGCCGGCACGCCGCCATGCCGGCACACCCCCACCCGCGACATGCAGCACGGTGTCGGCGCCCAGCCGCTGGACCAGCCCGGCCGCCACGGCACTGCGCTGGCCGGACGCGCATATGACCGCGACCGGTCGCGCCGGATCCACATCCGGCGGCAGCGCCTGGAGGTCGTGGTAGGGAGTGTGCGCCGAGTTGGGGATGTGGCCGTCGCGCCACTCGACCGCCTCGCGGACGTCCAGGATCTGTACGTCGGGGTCGCCGTCCGTCCGCTCATGGAGGCCCGGCACGTCGATTCGCTCGACCCGCCGGACGTCGCGGCCCTCGAGCCGCCAGCTGGTCATCCCGCCCGCGAGGTAGCCGCTGACGTTGCGCACACCGACCGCTGCGGCGAGCCCGGCGGCCATATGGGCATCGGCGTCGTCGCGGCCGACGAGCACGACCTCCTGCCCCGGCCCGGCCAGCCAGGCCAGCTTCGTGCCGAAGCCGCCGTGCAGCGCCGTGACGCACACCGACCCCTCGACGTGGGCCTCGTCGAACTGGAGGTCCGTGCGCACGTCGACGACCAGCGCCCCTCCGTCGCGCCGCTGCTCCACCTGGCGCGGACTCAGGGGCAGCAACTCGGTCGCACCCGTGTCGAGCGGACCGCGGTTGAGCTCGACGATCGCGCGGAAGTTCGGCGGCTGCGGTCGCAGGGCCCGCAGTGCCGCGTCGACGAACCCGGCCTCGTCGCTCTCCTGCAGCAGCGGGCTGTGCCGGCGCTCGAAGCCCACCGTCGAGGAGACCTTCATGTCCATCGCAGGCCCCCCGCACAACGAGCCGCCGACGTGGCCGGGCCACACCTCTGTCTCGTCCGGCAACGCGAGCAGGCGATCGTGCAGGGAGTGGAACATCTCGCGCGCGCCCTCCTCCTTCTCCACGGCCAGGTCGGGGCGCGCGATGTCGCCGACGAACAGCGAGTCGCCCGTCAGCACGGCCCACGGCTCGGGCGCGCGCTCGCTGTCGATGAGCAGGAACGCGGAGTGCTCGGGACGGTGGCCGGGCACGTGCAGTGCGCGCAGTTGGACGCGCCCCAGCTCCAGAACCCAGCCGTCATCGAAGGGTTCGTGGTCGTACGCCGGTGCCGCGAGCCGGTGGATGTGGATCGCAGCGCCGGTGGCGGCGGCCAGTCGCCCGTGACCGGACACGTGGTCGGCGTGGGTGTGGGTCTCGAGCACGTGCTCGATGCGCACGTCGAGGTAGCGGGCGAGCGCCAGATACTCCTCGATGTACAGGCGCGGGTCGACCACCGCCGCCACGCCCGCGTCCAGGTCGCCGACGACGTAGGAGGCGCAGCCCAGATCCTCGTGGAGGAACTGCCGGAAGATCATGCGCCGCCCATCTTCTCAGTACGGACGCCGTTAGATCGGCGGATAGGGCATGCGCACGACCAGCAGGAACGCGGTCAGCGTGAGCGCCGCCCCGCGGAGACGGCGATCCCCGCCCACCGCGGCGAACGGCAGCAGCCAGGCCACGTACCACGGCATCACCCAGGGAAGCGTGAGCAGCAGCGCGAGCGTCGCCCAGCCCGCGTTCACGATCCAGTCGCCGCCGCGCCAGGTGCGCACCAGCAGGCCGACGAGCACGCACGCGAAGCCGATCTGCGCGAGGACCTGCACGGTCGGCGACACGGTCCGCCGGCCGAGGAACGCGTCCGAGATCTGGCCGGGGAAGGACCGGAGCGAGGTCGCGTTGCCCTGGTCACTGAAGGGCGTGAGCGCGGTGCCGAGGTCGGCGCCGAACAGGATCGCGGAGATCACGACGACCCCGACCCCCGCCGCCGCCGCCCCGATCAGGACGCCGCGGCGGTCGCGGCTGGCGACCCACAGGAACGGAAGGGCGAGCCCTCCGGTGACCTTCACCGCGGCTGCGGCCACGATGGCCGCGCCGGACCATCTCGCGCGCCCGCGCACCGCCCACAGAACCCCCGCGAGCACGAGCACGAGCATGAATGGGTCGTTGTGGAAGCCGCCGACCCCGTACAGGAGGAACAGCGGGTTGAGTCCGACCAGCACCAGCGCCGGAACGACCGGGCGCTCGAGCGCCTCGGCGATCTTCCACACCAGCGCAAGCGAGCCGAGGGAGGCCGCCACCACGCCCACCTTGAGCGCCCAGAGGCCGCCGCTGACGCCCAGCGGAACCAGCACGTAGCTGCCGGCCGTGAAGAGCGGGCCGTAGGGACTGGTCAGGTGCGGCCAGCTGACATAGGGAAACGCGGCGTCGGTCGGCACCGCCGAGGGGGTGTGCCCGTAGGGATCGAGACCGTGAAGCGCTCCCAGCCGCGCGAAGCCGAGGTAGTTGAACGCGTCGGACAGCCAAGTGGGCGGGCCGACGAGCAGAATGGCGTGCAGTGCCAGGATCGCCGCGACCACCCAGGCGAAGCGCATCGAGTCGGCGAGGGCGACCGCGGCGAGGTACAGGCCGAACAGCACCAGCGAGAGGACGATCAGGCGCTGAGCCGTCAGTCCCGGGCTGAGCCCGTCGAGCGGACCGTTCACCCATCCCGGTAGTCCCGAGCGGCCGAGCTTTCCGTGGTACACGAAGCTGTACGGGCCGGACGCCGCCGCGGCCGCGAACAGGAACACCCCGGCGACGATCCCGGCGAGCGTCGAGGCGGCGAGGGCCTCGCGGGCGAGGCGGGCAGCGGGCAGCCGCCGCGCCGGCAGGGGCCGAGCGATTTCCGGCGTGGCCACGGGACGAA
>JAWVFS010000381.1:0-6923 GCA_033855795.1 Solirubrobacteraceae bacterium
TCCCGGACGCTTCAACACCATCGGGCTGCTGGCGATCCAATGTGCGTCGCTGACCGCCGCCTGCGCGCTTCTGATCATCGGCGACCGGACGCCCCGGTGGGTGGCGACCTGCGGACCGTTCGGTGCCACCGCGATGACGTCATTGGCGATCGTGTTCACCGGCCGGAGCACGAGCGCCTACCTGCTCTTCTACCTGTGGGTCGCGCTCTACGCCTTCTACTTCCTGTCCGGGCGCCAGACCGCCGTGCTGTGCCTGTTCGCGATCGTCAACTACGCGGTGGTCATCATGGGCGCGCGGCTGCTCGGCTTCACGGCGGGCGGCCTGGACGCCAACGAGGACGTCCCGGCCTTCGTTCTCATGGCGGGGACCTTCGCCGTGGCCGGCGTGTTCCTCGTCACGCTGCGGGAACGCGTGGGGAGGTTGATCGACCAGCTCACCGACGCGGCCAGCACCGACCCGCTCACCGGGCTCCTCAACCGTCGCGGGTTCCAGGGCGTCATCGACAACGAGCTCGCGCGCTCGGAGCGTGGCCGGCGCTCGTTCAGCCTGGTGATGTGCGACTGCGACTTCTTCAAGCACCTCAACGACCAACTCGGCCATCACGCCGGTGACGAGGCGCTCCAGACGATCGGGAGACTGCTCGAGGACAACAAGCGCCGCATCGACGTGGCCGCGCGGGTGGGCGGTGAGGAGTTCGCGCTGGTGCTTCCCGAGACCGATCAGCACGAGGCGTTCATCGTCGCCGAGCGGCTGCGCAGCCGGTTCGCCGACGGGTTTGCCGACCAGCCGGTGCCCCTCACGCTGAGCCTGGGCGTCGCCACCTACCCGATCCACGGCATGACCGCCGACGCGCTGCTGCGGGCCGCCGACGAGGCGCTCTACGCGGCCAAGGCCCTCGGCCGCGACCGCACGGTCCTCTACAGCGCCGAGGTGCAGGGCATCCTGTCAACCGGGAACGGCAAGGCGCCGAACCGCGGCCACGCCCACCTCGCCACCGTGCTCAACCTGGCCGAGGCGCTGGACATGCGCGACACCGGCACCGCGCGGCACTCGCAGACCGTGGGCCGCTACTGCGAGCTGATGGCGCGCGAGCTCGGCCTGCCGGCCGAGCATCTCGAGCGCGTGCGCGTGGCGGGCATCCTCCACGACATCGGCAAGATCGGGGTGCCCGACGCGATTCTTCGCAAGCCGGGGCCGCTGACCGACGAGGAGTACGCGCAGATGCGCAAGCATCCGGAGATCGGCGCGCGAATCCTCGGCGGCGCAGAGCTCGACGACATCAGGGGCTGGATCCTCGCCCACCATGAGCGCCCCGACGGCCAGGGGTACCCCAGCCGTCTGACGAACGAGGAGATCCCGCTCGAGGCCAAGATCCTCGCCGTGGCCGACGCCTACGAGGCGATGACCAGCGACCGCGTGTATCGCAAGGCGGTCGGCGCCCAGGCCGCGCGCCGCGAGCTCGAGCGATGCTCGGGCTCCCAGTTCGACCCCGAAGTCGTCCACGCGTTCCTGGGCGCGCTCAAACGCGCCGGCGCCCCGCCGACCCCCTCCGGGCGCTCGTAGCCTCAGGCGCGCGGCCGGATCGCACCCACGGCCGCCAGCACCTCGTCGACCGGGGCGTTGTCGCTGGCGTCCTCCGCCATGTGCGCGTACCGGACGGAGTCGTCGGGGGCGATGACCAGCACCCCGCCGAGTTGGGCCGGGTTGTCGACGAGCCTCCCCTGGTGCACGGCGATGCTCCCCTGTCGAAGCCGCGAGGTCACCGTGTGGCCGATCCCGCGCGCCACGGTGCGTGGGTTGACGAGCTCGGTCAGGGTCGCGACCTTGGCGCCGGCGGCGTCGTAGGAACGCCGGTCCGGATCGGAATACACCGGCAGTGCGATCGACTGCGCGCGTCGAAACTCCTCGGCCTGCTCTGGAGTGCCCTGGCCGATCACGGCGAGACGCGCTCCCGCCGCCTCGAACCCGTCCCGGGCCCGGTGCAGCTGCACCACATGGGCTCGGCAGAAGACGCATCCGTAGTGGCGCAGGAAAACCAGCACCGCCGGCTGATCGCGCCACAGATCCCCCAGTCGCACCTCGGTGCCGTGCTCGTCCTGGACCATCACGTCCTTGAGCTCGCCCCCGTGACGGGGAGGACGGGTCTGCTGGCCTTCCTTCACCGCTTGCAGCACAATCGCATCGTACCCCCGCGCGCGATTATGTATCGGCGCTCCCGGGAACGAGAGGGGCTACATTGCGGGGGGTGGAGGCGTCACGCGAGTCTGGGCAGGGTGCCGGTGTTCGCGCGCGAATTTATGGTGCCGTGGCAGCGGCGTCAGAGTCCGAGCGCGAGTTCGACGGGCCGGAGTCGCCGGCCCCGGTGCTGACCGAGCAGCTTCGCCAGCGCATGGACGACGTGCGCCGGCGACTGCGCGCGCTCGCCGACGGGGCGGTGACGCCCGAGACCGCGGACGCTCGCCCCGCCTGGCCCCCGCGGGACCCGCGGGAAGCCGTGCCGGGGCCTGCGCCGAGCTCCCCGACGGTGACCGTCCGGGAGGATCTTCTCCGGCGGGTCCGCGACGACCTCGTCGCCGCTCGCGCGCTGATCGTCCGGACGAGCACCGCCCTGGCTCGGTCGGTGTCCGGCGCGGCCAGCGGCGCTCCGGAACGCCCGCTTGCGCCACCAGCCGCTCCGGCCGGCGAGCCTCCCCTCTCGTCGGACCGCGACAAGGCATGCATGGTCGCGTTGAACATGGCCTTGAACGGAGCCTCGCGCGACGAGGCGGACCTGTACCTCGCCGAGCACTTCGATCTCCTGGACGCACCCGGGATCGTCTCGGACGCCTACGCCCTCTGCGCCCGGATGCGGGCGAACGGGCGCAACGGGGACATCGCCCGGCCCGACTAGGCGCGCCGTGTCCGTCAGTGCCGTGCTGGGAGAGCGGCGAATCGCCGAGACGCCGGCCGGGACGATCGAATACCGCGAGCGCGGCCGCGGGTCGCCGGTCGTCTTCCTCCACGGCGTCGGGGTCAACGGCGATCTCTGGCGCCGCGTGGCACCGCTGCTCGCCGGCGAGCACCGCTGCATAGTTCCGGACCTGCCCTGGGGGGCGCACTCGCGCCCGCTGCGCCGGGACGCCGACCTGTCGCTGCCCGGGATGGCTCGGATCGTGGCCGACTTCATGGGGGCGCTCGAGCTCGACGACGTCACGATCGTGGCGAACGACACCGGGGGAGCCGTCGCGCAATCGCTGGTGGGCCGCCACCCCGAGCGAATCGGCCGGCTCGTGCTCACGTCGTGCGATGCCTTCGAGAAGTTCCCCCCGACGCCGCAGCGGTACCTCGAGCTCACGGCGCACTCGCGGGTGCTCATGTGGCTGGTCGGCTGGTCGGTGCAGTTCAGGTTCGTGCAGCGGCTCCCCACCGCGTACGGCTGGGTCACGAGCAGGCCGATCGAGCCGGCCATCATGCGCTCCTACACCGAGCCGGTGCGCAGGAACCCGGGCGTGCGCCGTGACCTCACGCGGCTCCTGCGCGCGGTCGACACCCGCTACACCCACGAGGCCGCCGAGACCCTGCGCGGCTTCGACCGACCCGCCCTCGTCCTGTGGGCGGACGGCGACAGGATCTTCCCCCGTGAGCACGGACGCCGCCTCGCCGAGCTCCTACCTCAGGGTCGCTTCGAGCTCGTGCCGGACTCGCGCACCTTCATCCCCGAGGAGCAGCCCGAGCGCCTCGCCGGGCGCGTGCGCGCCTTCGTCGCCGAGCACGAGCCCGGGCCCGGCTGAGGCCCGTAGGGCCGCCGCCGGCTCAGGCGCCGGCTAGGCGCTCCGACATGCGATCGAAGAAGCCAGACCACCCTTGCCCGGCGCGCTCATACTGCTCGGCCGACATGTGCCCGCGCTGCTGGAAGAGCATCTCGGTCCGGCCGTCGCCGAGGTCGGTGAGGACGACGATCACCAGCTCGTAGGCGTCGTCGCCGGGCTGGTCGGAGACGGTGAACACGAGCCGCTCGGGCTCGACGACCTCGCGGTATTCGCCCTTCCACTGGATCTCGCGTCGGCTCGGACCGGCGAACATCGTTGCGCGCCACGCGCCCCCCACCCTGACGTCCATCGAGACCGTGGACACGGGCACCTCGGACTCGCTCCCGCCGTACCAGTCCGCGAAACGTTCGGGCTCGGTCCATTCCTGCCACACGTGCTCGCGCGGCGCGTCGAAGACACGGGTGATCGTCAACTCCCCGTCGGCCGCGCCGACGTTGGGCGATGGCTCAGCCATTCTCGGATCCCTTCTCGGTCATTCGCAGGCGCGCCTCGAGGCGGTCGAAGCCGCCCTCCCAGAACCGACGGTAGCTCTCGAGCCAGGCGACGGCGTCCCCGAGCGGCGCTCCCTGAAGCCGCGAGGGCCGCAGCTGCGCCGTGCGCCCCCGCGTGATCAGGCCGGCGCGTTCGAGCACCTTGAGGTGCTTTGAGACCGCCTGCACGGTGATCGGGAACGGATCGGCCAGCTCGTTCACCGTGGCCTCGCCCTCGGCGAGCCGTCCGAGGATCGCCCGTCGCGTGGGATCGGCGAGAGCCGAGAACGTCGTGCTGAGCTGGTCGACCGCCATCTGTGTTCACCTGATTGGTTGATCAATGAGCTGGTTGAGTATAGTACCCGCGAGCCGGACGCCAGCGACTGCGAGGAGAACCAAGATGGGAAGAATCGTCGTAACCGAGTTCGTCTCACTCGACGGTGTCGTCGAGGACCCCGGCGGATCCGAGGACTTCAAGTACGGAGGCTGGAGCTTCGAGATCGCTCGCGGCGACGACGGCGATCGGTTCAAGCTCGACGAGGCCTTTGACGCCGACGCCCTGCTGCTGGGGCGGGTGACCTATGAGGGCTTCGCCGCGGCCTGGCCATCCCGGGACGGCGAGTTCGCGGACAAATTCAACACCATGCCCAAGTACGTCGTGACCTCGACCCTCGAGAATCCCGAGTGGAGCAACTCGACGGTGCTCAGGGGCGACGTGGCCGACGAGGTCTCCAAGCTCAAGCAGGAGCAGGATGGCGACATCGTGGTCCACGGCAGCGCCCAGCTCGTGCAGTCGCTGCTCGAGCACGACCTCGTCGACGAGCTCCGCCTGATGGTCTACCCGGTCGTCCTCGGGACCGGCAAGCGACTATTCGGCGACACGAGCGCCAAGAAGCGCCTGCGTCTCGCGGACTCCAAGATGGTCGGCGACGGCATCGCGATCCTCATCTACCAGCCCGCAAGCGAGGAAACGGAGGCGCCGGACTCCGACTAGCTCGTCAGACGGCCTGCTCCTCCGCGACGCTCGCCGGCGCCTCGGCGCGCCGGCCCATGAGCGCGGCGGCGGCGATCGCTCCCAGCAGGCAGAGGAGGGCGCCGACCGCGAAGGCGAGTCGGTAGCCGTCGGTGTGCGCCTGGAGTGTCCCGATCCCGGCGGCCAGCCGGCTGTCGGTCACCGAGGTGGCGAGCGTCGTGAGCACGGCCAGGCCGAGGGCCCCGCCGATAAGGCGCGATGTGTTGAGGACTCCGGAGGCAAGGCCGCTCTCGGCCGCGGGCACACCCTGGACGGCGGCGATCGTCGCTGGGACGAGCGAGAAGCCGAGGCCCGCGGCGGCCAGGAGGCCGCCGGGCAGGAAATGCGCCGCATAGGCGCTGCCGGGCTCGAGGCCCGTCAACAGGGCCAGCCCGGCACTCGCCGAGAGCATGCCGGCGGTGAGCACGGTGTGGATGCCGAAGCGGGCAACCAGCCGGGGCGCCAGCGAGGACGCCGCGACGATGGTCAGGGTCATCGGAAGGAAGGCGACCCCGGTCTCCAGCGCGCCGTCATGGTGGACCTGCTGCAGGTAGAGCGACAGGAAGAACCACATCGCGAAGAACCCCGAATAGAGCAGGATGACCACGAGATTGGCCGACCGCAGGCGGGGCATGCGGAAGATCCTCAGTGGCATCAGCGGGTCGGCCGAGAGCCTGCCCTCGACGAGCACGAAGGCCGCGAGCAGGAAGATCGCCAGCGCCAGAGGCACGAGGACGCCGGGCGCTCCCCAACTGAGCGTGTCGGTGCGGACGATGCCGTAGACGAGGGCCGTCAGCCCGGCGGTGACGAGCACGGCGCCGGCGGCGTCGAAGTGCCTGCCCGCTCCGGCAGCGCGGCCCTCCGGCACCATCCGGGGGCCGAGCAGGACCACGATCAGGCCGATCGGCACGTTGATGAGGAAGATGGCCGGCCAGCCGACGCCCTGCGTGAGCGCGCCGCCGAGCAGGACTCCGGAGCTCCCGCCGAGACCGGCCATCGCGCCCCACACTCCGAGCGCCCGGTTGCGATCGCGGCCCTCGGTGAACGACGTGGTGATGATGGCCAGGCTGGCCGGGGAGATGATCGCCGCGCCGACGCCCTGGAGCGCGCGGGCGCCCAGCAGCACGCCCTGCGAAGCGGCGACGGCGCAGGTCAGGGAGGCGGCCACGAACAATGCCGTGCCGCCGAGGAACACCCGGCGTCGGCCGAGGAGATCCGAGGCGCGCCCGCCCAGCATGAGGAAGCCGGCGAAGGTCAGCGTGTAGGCGTTGACGACCCACTGGAGACCCGTCGTCGAGAAGCCGAGGTCGCCGCGAATCGCCGGCAGCGCCACGTTGACGATCGAGACGTCGAGGATGACCATGTACTGGGCCAGGCAGACCAGCACCAGCAGGCCGTTGGAGTTGCGCCGCGCGAGCGCGCGCGTGGACGTCACGGGGTTCATCGTCGACGCACGTCGAGGATGTATCTGGCCTCGACCACGGCGGCCAGCCGAGATGGGGTCAGCGGGCTCGGCGGGGTCGGAGACTCGTCGGCGGGCGGCGTGGGCGAAGTCGGGGCGTCATCGGGCATCGTCGGATCCTGGTTCGCTAGTATGATGACCATCGTACCAAAGTACGACGATCATCGTA
>JAWVFS010000382.1:0-2723 GCA_033855795.1 Solirubrobacteraceae bacterium
TGACCGTGTCGATGACCCGGCCACCGCCGACGGCGATGAGCGTTGTCGCCTCGGCGCGGATGGTGTCGGCGGCGAGGCCGAGCGCCTCCTCGAAGCGGCCGTCGAGATCGGGGCCGTGGCGCACGTCGACGCCCGACGCCTCGAGGCCCGCGACGACCCGGCGTGCCACGCCGCTCGACTCGTCGCCCCCGCTGCCCACGTAGACGCGACGGAGATCGAAGGCGTGGTCGGCGAGCAGCGGCCCGATGACGTTGACGCATTCCTCCCCGACCTCCAGGAGCCGCGGCAGGTCGATGTGCCGGCGATCGGTCACTTCAGGCCCGCCAGATCGCGCGCCGCGGCGAAGTCCGTCTCGTCGTCGATCTCGATCCATTGGCTGTCCGGGGTCGGCCACACCACCCACGCGACGCCGTCGGCGGCGGTGTCGCCAACCGCGTGCTCGTACCAGTGCTCCACGGCGTCGTCCACCCCCTCGTAGGCCTCGAGCGTCGCCCGCAGCCGGTCGCGCGCCGCCGCGCGGACCATGAACATGCCCACGTATTCGCCGATCGGATCCCGCACTCCCACCTTTCCGATCCGCGCGAGGAGGCTCCGGTTGGCATCGGCGACGGAGACCTTCATCGACTCGTCGGTGACCGGACGCGCCGTATCGACCGCGATCAGCGCCTCGCCATCGGTGCGGGAGGCGTCGCGTAGGAACTCTGCGAACCAGTCGGGCTGGGCGAGCAGGTCGGCATTGAAGACGACCAGACGCTCGGCCGGGTCGGCGCCGTCGAGCGCCCGGAACGCGAGGAGGAGCGAGTACCAGTTGTTGAGCTCGTCGTAGCGCGGGTTGTCGACGAGCGCGAGGTCGAGCGCCGGCCGTCCGGCCGCGAACCTCGCGATCGCCGCGGCGGCGTGACCGACGACGACGCTGACCGAACGCACGAGGTCGGGGGCGACGGTCGCGGCACGCGCCACCGCCTCGAGCTGGCGCTCGGCGATCGTAATCCCGTCGACCTCGAGCAGCCACTTGGGGGTGGCTTCGCCGAGCGCGCCGAGGCGCTGACCGCGTCCGGCGGCGAGGACGACCAGCGCGATCATCGCACCGACCTGACCACGCTCCGGTGCAGCTCGCGCAGCGTCTCGCCCCGGCGCCACCCGGCCCGCCGGGCGGTGCGCAAAACGTCGCGCGGGGAGCCGGCGGGAGGGTCGTCGACGCGGACGCGGCTGGCAGGCACGAGCACGCCGTGCCTCCGGGCGAATAGGCGGGCGGTCCACTCGGCCCCGGCGTACCACCCGAAACACCCCGGATCCGGCGGGGAGATCTCGAGGACCAGGTCGCGCTCGACGAGGAGGCTCACCACCGGAGTGTGGCGGAGCGGCAGGCACCGGTCGCCAATGGCCTCGAGGATGCCCCGGGCATCGGCCTCGGTCACCCGGCCCATCAGCGGGAGGACCGGCCGGTCCTGCGCGTCGACGGGCAGGCTGGCCGCCGGGCCGGGTCCGTGTACGAGGAGCGCGTCGAGCGCGTCGACGGCGGGCGTCGCCGCGTCGTCGAGGAGCCACAGCAGCGACGTCGGCGCGTGGGCGGCCGCCTCGACGAGGGCATCCAGCGACCGCGCCGCCACGGGGATCGTCGTCACCTCGCTCATGCGGGTTGCCGGCGCAGGCCATCGCGGATTCCGCGGCCGGCCGTGCGCAGCGCCCCGGACTTGTCATCACTGCGCCGCAGGTAGAGCCACAGTGCGCGCAGGTAGGCCAACGCATAGCCGAGGCGCTCGACGCCGCCGAAGCTCGAGCCGCGCAGCAGCCAGAGGTGGTTGCGGGCTTTGTAGTAGAAGCGCTCGCGGGCGTCGGTCAACGTGTCGTAGGGATGGGGAGTCCAGTGCCAGGCGACGCTCTCGGGGACCATGTAGCCCGTCCCGTCGCGCAGCAGGCGCCCCGTGTACTCCATGTCGTCGAGCCACACGAAGAACGGGGCGGCGGGCAGACCGTGCCGCGAAACCGCCTCGCGCCGGACCATCGTCGACACCCAGGTCGACGTCCGGACGAGTGCCAGTCCGGCGCCGGCCGCCTCGGCGAACTCGGCCCGGCGCCCGAGGCGAAACCACGGCCGGTTCATCGGGTGCAGGCGCTCGTCGCGCCAGCGAACCACGCTACACACGAGGCTAGGCGCGCGCGGCGCGCGGGCCGCGCCGGCGAGCAGGGTCTCGAGACACCGGTCGTCGGCGAACGTGTCGTCGTCGAGCAGCCAGATCCAGTCGTCCCCGCGCTCGTGGGCGCGACGCAGGCCCTCGGCGAAGCCTCCGGAGGAGCCGAGGTTCTCGTGCAGCCTGACCGTCTCGATCCCGTCGCGCTCGGCGAGCATTGCCGGCGTCCCGTCCGTGCTCGCGTTGTCGATGACGAGCACGTGGTCGGGCGGGCGGGACTGCCGCTCGATCCGATCGAGGCACTCGGCCAGCAGGCCGCGCCGGTTGTAGGTGACCACGACGGCACAGGCCGTCGCGGCGCTCTCCCCGCTCGCCGTCAGGTCAGATCCCTCCAAGTCGGTCAGAACTTGAGGAGCCCGCGTCGAGGGTCGACGAGGCCGCCCACGCCGCCGCGATCTCCTCGCCGGCGCCCCGGCGAGCCGGGTCGTAGGCCCAGCAGACTTCGGTGTCCCCGTAACGCTCGAGGAGCGTGTCCATGTCGGGGTTCATCAGGTCCCAACCCCACTTCTCCCGGAAGTGCTCGTAATGGTG
>JAWVFS010000383.1:0-2732 GCA_033855795.1 Solirubrobacteraceae bacterium
CGCCTGGGTCTGGCGGATCGCCTACCGGGCTGCGCTCGAGACCCGCCGGCGCGACGGCGGCTACGTCGACGAGGACCAGCTCGTCGAGCCGCGGCTCGTCCACCCGGAGCGCGACACCGAGCTCGCGAGCGCGCTGCGCGACCTCTCCCCGCGGCGGCGCCTCATCCTCTTCCTCCGCTATTACGCGGACTGCTCGCACGCCGAGATCGCCTCGATCTGCGGGATCAGCGAGGGCACCGTCTCGGCCACGCTCGCGAAGGCCAAGGAAGCGCTCCGCCTCTCCCTACGCAAGGAGGCGCTCGCGTGAGCTTGGGCGGCCCCCTCCCGCCTATCTCGCACCGCCCTAGTCGAGAGGTGACCGCGTGAGCGGCCACGAGGACTTCCTGCGCGAGGAGTTTGACCTCAACCTGACGTCGCGGCTCCTCTCGGTCGGGACGCAGCCGGACGACTCGGACTGGCTCGAGGTCGTGCAGCACGCGCAGGAGCTCGACCCAGGCGCACGGCTCGCAGCTGCTGGAACGGGTCCCGACGCCGGGAACTGGGACGCGATTCTCGCCCGCGCGCGCCGCCTCGCTGCCGAGCATGGGCGCCCGCGCCGGGCGATCCGCCACGTCCAGCGGCGGCGGCCGCTGCGGCTCATGGCGCTGACGGCGACTGCCGCCGTGGCCGCGCTGGCGCTCCTCTTCACGCCGAAGACGCCGGCGACGCTCATCGAGCGGGCGGCCGCCGCCGTCCCGGGAAACGGCCAGATCGTCCACGTCGTCTGGGAGGAGGCGGATCCGCACGCGCTCGTCGATCTCGCCACCGGCGAGCGGGTCGGCGCGCCGCCGCTCCGCGTCGAGGCCTGGTACGACCGCAGCAACGACATCTACCACGAGGTCGCTACCCAGGGCG
This sequence comes from Solirubrobacteraceae bacterium, assembly GCA_033855795.1. Taxonomy (GTDB): domain Bacteria; phylum Actinomycetota; class Thermoleophilia; order Solirubrobacterales; family Solirubrobacteraceae; genus JALYZC01. Next base: position 895 of record JAWVFS010000383.1, read on the forward strand.
ACGCGCTCGTCTGGGAGCGCTGGCACTCGCCGCAGGAGACGCTCGACTCGACTGTCGGCGACCTCCCCTCGTGGCAGTTCGCCGTGCCGGCGGCTATCCGCTTCTTCAGCCACTACAAGCAGGCGCTCGCGCAGGGGCGGGCGTTCCTCGCGGGGAACGGCCACGCGCTCGGGCGGCCGGTGTATTGGCTCGTCGTCGACACGACGGTGCAGACGCAGGGGCCGGGATCGAGCCTCGCCTTCGGCCGCGTCAACGAGCGCGACAAGATCGCGCTCGACCGCAGGACGCTCACGCCGGTCGAGGTCGAGACGGTGGACTCCGGCATCCTCGGTGAGACGCCCGTGCGGCGGCGCATCAACGAGGTCGAGCTCGAGGCGAGCGACAAGGCGAACCTGAGCCGGCCGATCGTGCGGCCGTGGCCGCAGCCTGTGCGCGACCTCGACGGCTATGCGACGCCGCGCGCGAGCCGGCCGATCGAGACGATGGACGATGCTGCGGCCGCGCTCCACGCGACGCCGCTCGGGCTGCGCTTCGCGCTCTCGGGCCTGCCGCTCGCCTGGGTGCGCGCGGACGAGCTCAACCCGGAGGGCACGCCGCTCCGCCAGGGCGTGCGGATCCTCTACGGCGATACCCGCAGCGAGGTGCGCAACCTGCGCGGGCGCTACGTGCAGATCGACGAGGCGCTGCAACCCGAGCTGGCGTACGCGTTCCGGCCGTACGACGCAGGGCATCTGGCCGGGCAGATGGCGGTGTCGCAGGACGTGCCGGAGGACGTGAGCCAGGCCCAGCGCGGCGTCGGCGCGCAGGCGCTGCAGCGCGAGTGGGTCGGCCGCCTCGAGGTGCACGGCGTCTTCGTGTCGATCCACGCGTCGAGCTACCAGCTGCTGCTCGCCGCGGCTCGCGTCGTCTCGGACTAGCCGTCGGCGTACTTCAGAGCCGCGATGCGGTGCTGCACCTCCTCGAGCGAGAGTTGGCCGTGGCAGAGCTTGTCGTGGAGGTCGCGCTCGATCGTGTCGACCGCACGGGCGCGCGGCCACGGTTCGGGCCAGAAGTTGTGCGGGTCGGTCGGGTGGCCGCCGAGCCCGAGGCTGATGAAGTGATCCTCCTGGTAGTCCGCCGTCGAGCCGGGGAAGCCGTACTGGCGGAGCTGGACGACCTTGAGGTGGTTCGTGTACTCGGTCGGCGGACGGATCGTGGCCGTCCAGCCGCGCACGCAGACGGTCGTGGCGAGGGTCGTCGGCGTGACGGCGGGGTTGAGCGCGCCGGGTGTCAGCGTCGGGTCGGCGCGGAAGCGGCTCGCCGGGTGGCTGCGATGGAGGAGCAGCAGCGCGGCGAGGAGGACGGCTGCGGCGAGCAGGAGCGTCGTCGGGTCGAGGCGGATCCGGGGCATCGCCGCCACGCTAGCCGGGGAATTGCACCGATTCTGTGCCAGTTCCGTAACTGGTTGCCGCGCCGCGGCGTTCTCTTCCCGTGAATGCGGTCCCGGGAGATCTGACCGTACGGGCGGGCGCGAAGGCGCGACGCGGAAGCGGCTGGTACGAGGCGCTCGCCCGGGTCGGTTTGGTTGCGAAGGGCCTTTCCTATGGGCTGGTCGGCGTGCTGGCGCTGAAGCTCGCGCTCGGGAGCGGCGGCCAGGCGACGAGCCGGACGGGCGCCCTTCAGGACGTGGCGCGGCACAGCTTCGGGAAGGTCGTGCTGATCGCGCTCGCCGCAGGGTTCGCGGCGTACGCGCTCTGGCGGCTGATCGAAGGGTTCGCGCTCGTCGAGGACGACGCGAAGAAGAAGTGGGGCAAGCGGATCCTCTGCATCGGCCGCGCCGCGGTCTACGGGGCGCTGAC
>JAWVFS010000384.1:0-8497 GCA_033855795.1 Solirubrobacteraceae bacterium
CGAGCGCGCGTGCCAGGAGCCCGGCCGCGGACTCGTTCTCGCCCCGCGCGAGGGCGACCAGCCCGCGGTCGTGCTCGGCGATCGCGCGCAGCTCACGGTTGTCGATGCGCTCGGCGAGCTCCTCCTCCTCGTCGGCGTCGGCCCGTGCCTCGTCGAGCCGGTCCAGGCGCGTGAGCACGTAGGAGCGCGCCGCCAGATAGTTGATCTCGAGACCGATCAGTCCCCGGCCCGCGAGCGCTTCCCGCCCCCGGTCGATGAACTCGAGCGCCCGCTCGAAGTCGCCGGCGCATGACGCCGCGCAGGCCCCGTTGAGCCAGGCGCCGTAGGACAGATCCGGGCGGTTGGCCCGCGCCGAGGCCTCTCCCCCGGCGATGGCGGGCGCGTAGGCCTCGGTGAAGCGACCGTCGCGGATGAGCGCGAACGCGCGCGCGTTGGCGATTGCCTCGATGAGGAGCTCGTCGCCCGGCTCGCCGCCGCCGCGCCGATGCACCTCGGCGAGAAGCGCTTCGGCCTCGGCCGGGTCGCCGGCGACGGCCTCCGCCCAGGCGCAGGCGGCGAGCGCCTCGTGGCGCAGCGACGCGTCCGGCTGGGGATCGGCCTCCAGCAGCTCGAGCACGTGGCGCGAAGCCTGCAGCACCTCACGGGGGACGCACAGCGGCCCGCGGTACCAGTTGGCTCGCTTCATCCAGGCCCGTGCGAGATCCGCCCCGGCCTCCGGCCCGAGCAGCTCGAGCGCGCGGTCGAAGACCACGTCGGAGGCGTCGGTGCGACTGCGCCAGGCCTCGATCTCCGCGAGCTCGAGCAGCAGCGCGGGGTCGGTGTCGCCCACCTCGAGCGCCTCCTCCACGAAGCCGGCGGCCGCCTCCAGAGCGCCGAGCGAGCGGGCGTGCTCGGCCGCGCGCGCCAGCTGCGCAACGGCGAGGTCGTCGCGGCCTGCGAGGCGCAGGTGGCGCGCGACCTCCGCCGCCAGCGCGGCGTCGTCGCGCTCGGCGAGCGTCCCAGCGAGCGTCTCGTGCAGCCATGCGCGCTGCGGCGGGGCGAGCTCGGCGTAGACCGCGTCGCGCAGCAGCGCGTGCCGGTAGCCGAGCGCGTTTCCGCGCCCCGCCAGCAGGCCGGTCTGCAGCGCGTTGCTGGCGGCGCGCGCAGGCTCGGCGACCGGCAGCGCCCTCATCTCGTCGCCGTTGAGCTCGCGCCCGGCGACCGCGGCGAACTCGGCGACGAGGCGGGCGTCAGTATCGAGTCCGGAGAGGGCGACCCGGGCGGCACCGCGCAGACTCGCCGGCGGCGCGCGCTCGCCGCGCCCGAGCGCGCGGGCACGCTCGACCGCCAGCAGAGCGTTGCCGTCCGCCGCGGCGACGACCTGGTCGATCTCCTCCGTCTCCAGCGGCGCGACCGCGCTGACCAGCCGTGCGAGCGCATCCGGGGCCAGAGGGCCGAGCGTCACCTCGCCCGCCAGCACGCCGCGGGCCCGCAGGGCGTGCTCGAGCGCGTCGGCGTCGGCGCGCTCGGGCAGCGGGCGACGCGTGAGGACCATCAGCACCGGCAGACGCTGGATGCGCCGCGCCACGTAGCCGGCCAGCTCGAGGCTCGGCGCGTCGGCGATGTGCAGGTCCTCCATCAACACCACGAGCGGCCGGCCGGCGGCCGCCCACTCGACCAGCTCGACCACCGCCTCGAACAGGCGGGCGCGCTCCAGGTCCGGCGCCGCCGACGACCGGGCCATCGGCTCGCGCCCGAAACGGCGTTCCACATCAGGCGCCAGCGCGGACAGGTCCGCCGGCCAGGCCGACTCGGGCGGCGGCGGCGCGAGCTCGCGCGAGAGCTCGCGGATCAGCTCCGCCCACAGGCCCAACGGGGCGGCGCCGCCGAGGTCGAGCGCGGCGCACGACGCGACCCGCGCGCCGTCGGCGTGAGCGCGCGCAAGCACCTCGGTCGCCAGGCGCGTCTTGCCGACCCCCGGCTCGCCGGTGAGCGTCACCACCGCACCGGCGTCGTCGCGCGCGGCCGCCCAGCACTGCAGCAGGTGGTCGAGCTCGCGCTCACGCCCGATCAGGGGGAGGGCGCGCGATGAGACCGGAACCGGCTCGGCGTCCGCGGCGATGCGCGGGGGCTCGGCATGGCGCAGCCGATCGGCGAGCTCGCGCGTGGCCGGCGCGGGCGCCACCCCGAGCTCGCGACCGAGCCGCGCGCGCAGCCGGCCGTGAACCGCCAGGGCGCCCGCGCGGTCGCCGTCAGCGGCGAGCCGGGTCATGAGGTCGCGGTGCGCGGCCTCGTCAAGCGGGTCGAGCGTGGCGCGCCGGCGCGCCCAGGCGATCGCCGCCTCGGAGTCAGCCTGCTCATCGGCCTCGCCGGCCAGGCGCTCGAGCACGCCGGACAGCCGGTCGCGAAACTCGTCGCGGGCTTGTAGCGCCCACTCGTCGTCGAGGCCGGCGAGCAGGTCGCCGCGAACCAGCCCGGCGGCATCCGCCAGCCGGTCGGCGCCAACGTGCTCGTCGAAGGCCTGTACGTCCACCCACAGACCGGCGCCGGCGTCGAGACCGAGGCGCTCCCGTCCGGCCACGACGATCTCCGCGTCGGGGCCGAGCGCGCGCCGGAGCGCCCACACCGCGCTCCGCAGGCTCGCCCGCGCGCTCGAGTCGAGCACGTCGGGCCAGAACTGCCCCGCCACGTGGCCGCGCGCGTGCTCGCCGGGGTGCAAGGCAAGCCACGCCAGCAGTGCCCACGCTCGCCGGCTCGCCGGCGGGGGAATCGTCTCGCCGTCCCGTTCGACCTCCATCGGCCCCAGCAGGCGCACGCGGAGCATGCACGCAGCGTACTGCGCGTTTGCAGGCGTGACGCGGCCTCTGGCGCGTTTGACGGTCGCTTTGACGGTGGCTTGACCGCGGCCCGGCAGGCTGGCCACGTCACCACCACCGACCCAAGGAGGAACACCATGACGACCCAGACCACCATCGACATCGAGGCTCTGCGCCGGGCGATCGAGGAGCGCGACGCGGCCGGAATGCTCGCGCTCTACGCCGACCACGCCGAGGTGCGCCTCGTCGACCGCGACGACACGCCGGGGAACCCGCGCGTGCTGTCCGGCAAGGACGAGATCCGCGGGTTCGTCGAGGACGTCTGCGCCCGCGACATGACCCACCGGGTCGAGCACGCGGTAGCCGACGGCGATCGCGCCTCGTTCCTGGAGGCGTGCCGTTACCCGGATGGGACCAATGTGCTGTGCGCGGCGGCGCTGTCGCTGCGCGACGGGCTGATCGTGCGCCAGGTTGGCGTGCAGGCGTGGGACGCGTAGTCGTCAGTCGTCAGTCGTCAGTCGTCAGTCGACAGTCGTCAGTCGTCAGTAGCTAAGGACCAGCCGCCCGCTTGCTCGCTCGCGCACATAGCCTTCGGGCCGTGTCCGCGGGCGAGCAGCGCATTTCTGTGGTGATCCCGGCCTTCGACGAGGCCGAGCGGATCGCCCGCACCCTGCGCGAGACCGACGCGGCGATGGCCGCGTTCGGCGCGCCCTACGAGATCCTGCTGGTCGACGACGGATCCGCGGACGGCACGATCGACCGCGCTCGGGAGGCCGCCGCCGGGCTCGACCACGTGCGGCTCGTGCGCCTGGACCGCAACGCCGGCAAGGGCTGGGCGCTCGTGCGGGGGGCGCAGCTCGCGCGCGGCGACCTGGTGATGTTCATGGACGCCGACCTCGACGTGCACCCGCGCCAGCTCGCGCTCCTGCACGACGCTCTGGTGGACGACCGGGCCGCGGTCGTCATCGGCTCCAAGCTGCACCGGGGCTCGCAGATCGCCTACCCCCTCCGGCGCCGGATCCTGTCGCTCGGCTACTACGCCGTCGTGCGAGCACTGTTCCACCTGCCGGTGCACGACACCCAGACCGGCCTGAAGCTCTACCGGCGCGACGTGCTCGAGCTGGTCGTCCCCCGCCTGCTGGTCAAGCGCTTCGCCCATGACCTCGAGGCGCTCGTCAACGCCCACCGGCTCGGCTTCCGCATCGTCGAGGTCCCGGTGGTCGTGACGCAAGAGCGCCCCTTCCCCCGCATCGGCCTGGCCGACGCCGCGCGGATCGCGTGGGACACCGCGGCGATCTTCTACCGCACCTATGTGCTGCGCTACTACGACCGCGTCGGAGGCACCCTCGGCCGCGTCGTCGAGGTCGGCCCGACCGCAGCCGAACGCGAGCTGGGGCCCCCGCCGGCGCGGGAGATCCAGCGAGGCGACTAGGCGGCGATGCGCAGCATCGCCCGGACGGCCGCGGTCTCGCGCGGGACCTCGCGAAACCCCCGCGCGTCGAGCTCGAGGTCGGCCATCGAGCCGATCGCCTCGCGCAGCGCGTCGAGGTCTGTGTTGCGGACGTCCGCCAGGAGCCGGTCGGCGGCCTTCGACGGCATTCGCAGCGACCGCTTGACCTCCGCCGGCGACTCGCCGCCCTCGAGCCGCTGGGCCGCGTCGAGCGCCTGGCGCAGGCGGCGGTTGATCTGGTAGATGAGGCTCTCCAGCCGCTCGCCCTGCGCGGTGAGGCCCAGGTAGGTGCGCAGCGCGGCCGGGGCGTCGCGCCCGACCAGCTCGTCGGCCAGGGTCCACGCGCGGCGCTCGGCCGAGCGGGCGGTGAGGCGGTCGACCGCGTCAGCGTCGAGACGGGCGCCCTCCCCCAGCTCAAGCCGCAGCATCTCCAGCTCGCGCAACAGGCGCTGCTGGCGGTCGCCGACCTGTGCCACCAGGGCGCCGGCGGCGCCGGGGTCCAGCTCGAGCCCCAGCTCGCGCGCCCGCGCCGCAACCCACTTCGGGAGCTCCCAGGGCTTGACGCTGCGCTCGGCGGCCACGTCGCCGCCCACCTTCGTGACGGCGGCGGCGAGCCGGGCGGGCGCGCTCGCGCGATTGTCCTCGCGGGCGAAGAAGGCGATCGTGGTGTCGGGCGGGGCGGCGGCGAGGGCCTGCTCGACGGGCTCCAGGTCGGCGTCCTTCCAGCGTTCGACGCCGTCCACGACGATGAAGCGCCGCCCCGCCGTGAGCATCATCGCCGCCAGTGCCGCGGCGGCGGCCTCGGGTGTGGCCGCGTCGCCCTCGAGGACCTGCAGGCCCCCCGCGCCGCTCTCGCGCTCGGCCACAGCCCGCAGGCGGGCCCGGCGCTCCGCGATGCGGCCGTGGTCGTCGCCATGGATCAGGTAGGCAGGCTTGAAGGACGGCACGTCGTCGAGCTTAGCCGCCCGTCGCGACGGTCAGGCGACCGTGCTCGACCGTGACCCGCACCGTCCCGTCGCGGTCGGTCCGGTAGACGTGCGGCACGGCGCTCAGCGCGCCGAGCGCCTGGGCCGTGGGATGGCCGTAGGGGTTGTGGCGGCCGACCTCGATGGCTGCGACCTGCGGCCGTAGGCGCGCCAGCGCCTCCGCGAGCCCGGTGTCCGCGCTGCCATGGTGGGCGACCTTGAGCGCGGTAACCGGCTCGAGGTCGAGCAAGCCGAACACGTCGCTCTCGGCGTCGGCCGGGAGGAGGGCGGTGAAGGAGCCGTCGACGAGCCGTGCGACGATCGCCCGCCGGTTGGGGTCCTGGCCGGCGTGGCGTTCGGCCGGCTCGGCGTGCGGCCACAGCACGTCGAGCTCGATCGGCCCGGCGCGGACGCGCTGGCCGGCGTCCGGCGCGACCATCCGCACCCCGCGCCGCGCCGCGGCCGCGTCGAGGGCGCGGTGCGCGGGGGTCGCGGCGCCGTCGCCTCCGTCCAGCAGCAGGCGCACCCGGTAGTGCGACAGCACGGCGCTCGCGCCACCCTCATGGTCGGCCTGCGCGTGGGTGACCACGAGGACATCGAGCGCGCGGACCCCGGCGGCGCGCAGCCGCGCGAGGATCGGGCCGTCCGGTGGGCCCGTGTCGACGAGGACGGCGGCGCCTGCGTGCTGCACCAGCGTCGCGTCGCCCTGCCCCACGTCGAGGAAGGACACGCGCAGCTGCCCGGCCGGCGGCGGGCCCGGGGCGCCCCCGCGCGTGCCCAGGCCGCCCGCGATGACCACGGCCAGCGCGGCCCCGCCGAGTGCGAGCGCGACGCGCCAGCCGCGGCGGCGCCGCTGCCGGCGCCCGAACAGGACCGCGGCCCCAGCCAACCCGCCGTAGGCCGCGGCGACCGCCAGCGGGGAACCGAGCCGAAGGTCCACGGCGGCCGCGGGCGCGGTCGCCGCCGCGTGCGCGAGCCACTCGAGGTACGCGAGCGGGAAGGCGGCCAGCGCGTTGCCCGGGACGGCGAGCGCCGGCGCGACCTGCCCGAGCGCCGCGGCGATCATCCCCAGCCACATGATCGGCGCGACCGCGGGCGCCGCGAGCAGGTTGGCGGGCAGCGAGACCAGCGAGACGCGCCCGAAGTGGAAGGCGAGCAGCGGCGCGGTGCCGAGCGTCGCCGCCGTCGTGATGGCGCCGGCGTCGGCCACGGCGCCGGGCACCCGCCGGGCCACGAGCGCGGCGCGGATGTGCCCGGACAGCCCGAGGATCGCGACGACCGCAGCGAAGGACAGCTGCCACCCCGGGTCGCCGGCCGCGCGCGGGTTGAGCACCAGCGTGGCGGCCGCCGCCAGCAGCAGCGCGTAGGCGCGCGAGGCGGGTCGCCCGGCCATCGCGGCGAGCAGGCCCGCCGCGCCCATCACTCCCGCGCGCTGGATCGAGGGGCCGGCGCCGGCGAGCGGCACGTACACGGCGACGAGGAGCAGCGCCCCGGTCAGCCGCGCTCGCAGGCCGAGACCGATCGCGGCGAGCAGCGGCAGGGCCAGCGCGGCGAGCAGCATCACGTTCTGACCCGAGGCCGCGAGGAGATGGGCGAGCCCCGAGCGGCGGAAGTCCTCTCGAACCGGCTCGGCCAGCCGCTCGTCCTCCCCCAGCACCATCCCGCGCGCGAGCGCTGCCTCGCCCGGACGCAGGCCGGCCGCGACGCCATCCTCGGCGCGGGACCGCGCGCGGTCCAGCGCGCCCGGCACTCCGGCGCGCCGCGCACCGGTCGCGCGGATCGAGCGGGCCAGCAGCACGCCGTGAGCGCCGCGGCGCCGCTGGAAGTCGTCGGCGGGCCCCAGGGCCACGAGGCGCCCGCGGGTGGCGAGCCCGTCGCCGACCGCGAGCGCCGGCCAGCGCGTCGGCGCGCCGAACCGCGGCTTGGTCGTGCGCACGACGATCTGCTCGCCGGGGCCCCGACCGCCGGTCACGCGCGCTCGGGCGGAGACGCTCCCGCTCGCGGCCCGCCGCGGCGCCTCCAGGAGGTCCGCCCGGATGTTCACCAGCCGGCCCAGCGAGGGTCCCAGCGCCGTGCGATCCAGGGCGTGCAAGCGCGCGTCGGCCACCAGCGCGCCGCCGAGCACCGCCGCGGTCGCTCCCAGGGCGAGCGCCGGTCGGCGAACCAGCGCGAGGCCGGTGAGCGCGGCGGCCGTCGCCGCGAGCTCGCGCGCCACCGGCCCCGCGAGCAGGCCCCCGACGGCAGCGCCCAGCAGCAGGTGGCGTGGGTGCGCGGCCGCGACTCGTGCCGCCGCCGCGACGGCGCTCACACGCGGACCCGGTCCTTCAGGCCCGCCAACTTCTTCTCGCCGATGCCGGGCACCTGGTCCAGCTCGGACACCGAGCGGAAGCCCCCGTGGGCCTGCCGGTAGGCGACGATCTTCTGCGCGGTGGCGGGCCCGACGCCGTCGAGCTGGTCGAGCTGCTCGGGCGTCGCCGTGTTGAGGTTGAGCGGCCGACCGGGCGCGGCCGCGGTTCCTCCAGCCGGGCCGGCCGGACCTCCCGCGGCCGTGCCGGTCGCCCCGACCGCCGGCACGATGATCTGCTGGCCGTCGCTGACCTTGGCGGCCAGGTTCACCCCCGCCAGGTCGGCGCGGCGCGTCGCGCCCCCGGCGGTGTGCACGGCGTCGTCCACCCGCTGGCCGGACCGCAGCCGGTAGACGCCCGGGCGGCGCACCGCGCCGACGACCTGAACGACGGCGGCGCCGGTGCCGGCGGCCTCGACGCGGACGGAGGCGCCCTTCGCGGGGACCGTGTGCGCCGGTGGCCCAGCGGCGGCGCGCCCGCCCGCGGCGGACGGGGTGGATAGGTAGCGCGCCCCCAGCAGGAGGACGGCCACGGCCGCGGCGGCGTAGACGGCGAGCTGGGGACGCGTGATCGCGGGCACGGGCCGAGGCTAGGCCGCGGCCGCGCGCGCAGGGCGCGCCGGGCGTGACGAATCAGCGCCGCGCCAGCGCCAGCGCTCGCGCGACCGCGTCCTGCGGTCCGGCGGCCACCTCGATCGCCTCCACCGGCCGGCCGCCGCGCGCGAGCTCCCACGTCCCGAGTCCGACGACCGGCCGACCCACCTTCAGCGCGAAGCCGATCTCCGACAGCGTGCCGAACTCGCCTCCGATCGCGATCACGGCATCGCCGGCCCGCGCCACCAGCCCGTTGCGCAGCTCCCCCATCCCGGTGGGCACGGACACGGTGAGGAACGGGTTGGCGCGCAGGCGATCGGCGTCGGGGAGCAGGCCGACCGTGACGCCG
>JAWVFS010000385.1:0-9674 GCA_033855795.1 Solirubrobacteraceae bacterium
GAAGCCCTTCGGGTCGAAGAAGCTGATCTTGCGCGTCGAGGTCCGCCCCGCGGTGATCGTCTCCCAGAAGGAGTCCCGCGTCACGCCGCCTGGAGCGACGACGCCGACGCCGGTGACCGCGGTGCGCCTCAGGCCGGGTCCGTTCGCCACTCGCTACTCGGTGTCGACGTGCCCGAGCTTCGGGTCCGGTGCGAGGGGGCCGAGGTGGAAGACCACGAAGACCTCCTCGTCGCCCTCGTTCACGAGGCGGTGGCGCATGTTGATCGGCACGTACAGGGCCTGACCGCCGCGCACCTCGTGTGACTCCCCGTCGAGCTGGGCCGTGAGCGTGCCCCGCACGCAGTAGATGAACTCTTCGGAGTAGGGGTGGTAGTGCTCGGAGATGCGATCGCCGGGGCCGATCGTGGCCACACCCATGAAACCGGAGGTCGAGTCGACGGTCATGGGACTGAGGAGCGTGCGGACGTCGCCACCCCGCCGGGTGTCGGCGTTCGTGTCGTCCACCGAGCGGATCTCGTGCGGCCTGTCGGCCTTGGCCTCCTGTTGGGAGTCCGGCTCTGCCATTCGCTTCCTCCTGGACGCTGGTCCTTTGGGTGCGCCGACGCTAACCACACCGATCCTCCCTGTCAACGACCGCTCCCTCTATGCTCCGCGCGTGGCGGCGCGCTTCGTCCTCGAGTTCCAGGTGACCCCCGGGCGGGAGGACGATGTGCGGCAGGCCTACGCCGCCCTGCGGGAGCGGCTCGAACGGGGAGTGCCGGGACTCCTGGGCCACCAGCTGTGCCAGAACGCGGACGATCCGCTGCGATTCATCATCACCAGCGAGTGGGAGGACCTGGAGGCGTCGACGAGCTGGGATCGCTCGGAGGAGCACAACGAGCTGGTGGCGCCGCTGCGCCAGTGCTTCGAGCGGGCGGGCTCCACCAAGTACGTGGTGCAGGACGGGCTCTGAGCCCTGCGGTTGCGATCGCCGAGCGTGCGCGGATACGCTCGTCCCGCACCCGACCGAGAGGAAGCGAACCGTGGATCTGGGACTCAGCGGGAAGAGGGCGATCGTCACGGGCGGCTCGCGCGGCATCGGCCGGGCGATCGTGCTTGGACTCGCGCAGGGCGGAGCCTCCGTCGCCGCGTGCTACAACCGCGAGTCCGACGACGTGAAGCGGCTGCGCGGCGAGCTGGAGGAGGTCGAGGGGGACGGCTACCTCGCCCAGGCCGACGTCTCGGACCCCGCTTCGGCCGAGGCCTTCGTGGGCGAGGCGCGTGAGCGGTTCGGGGGGGTCGACATCCTGATCAACAACGCGGGCGTCGTGAGTCACGCGATGATCGAGGACCTGAGCCTCGACGAGTGGCACCGGGTGCTCGACACGAACCTGACGGCGGTGTACCTGATCACCAAGGCTGCGCTCCCGGGCATGTCCGAGGGGGGCTCGATCGTGAACATCACCTCGGCCGTGGCCATGCGCGGAATGCCGGGACGCACGCATTACATCTCCTCGAAGTCCGGGCTGATCGGCTTGACCCGCGCCCTCTGCAAGGAGGTGGGCAAGCGGGGGATCCGCGTGAACGCGCTGGCGCCCGGGATCATCGAGACGGATCAGACCGCCGGGCTCGACGAGGCCGGCCGCGCGCGCTACTCCGGGCTTGCTGCGCTCAACCGGCTGGGTCAGTCGGACGAGATCGCGAACGTCGCGCTGTTCCTGTCGAGCGACCTGTCGAGCTTCGTTTCCGGAGTGACGCTGAACGTCGACGGCGGGATCTGACCCGCCGGGTCAGCTACCGGCCACCTGCTGGCTCGACTCGTCGACGCTGAAGGTCTCCTTGAACACCGGGCCGGTGAACATGTGCATCGAGTAGTTCTCCGGCTCGTGTGCATGCTGGAAGAACTCTCCGAAACGCTCCATGGCCTTCTTGTGGTACTCGGCCTCGGTGCTCGCAAGGAGGTCCTCCTCGCCTTCCCAGAGGGTGATGGAGAGGGCCTTGCCGGAGTCGAAGTCGACCATCGAGATGGCGCCCTGGAAGCCCTCGCGCGACTTCGTGACGGGAAGGATGTTCTCGTACCAGAGGTCGAGCCCCTCCTGGACCCTGCCCTCCGGCGCCTGGACGTGCGTGACGCGGCAGAACATGCTGTGTCTCCTTTCAGTCCTCGAGCGCGGTCCGGCCGCGCCCCGAAAGGCGATCCTAACCACGGGTGGGGGTCCGTGTGAAGCTCTGGCGCCGGGACCCGGGCTTCGGATAGATTCGGCGGGCCCCATGGTTCGCGCAAGCCTGTATATGAAGGTCAAGGCCGGCCGCGGCGAGGACTTCGAGCGCGCCTGGCGTCAGATCGCGGACCAGGTTCGGACGGCACCCGGCAACGTCCGCCAGGCGCTCACCCGCGACCCGGACGACCCCGACAGCTTCGTCGTGACGAGCGACTGGGAGGACTGGGAGACCTTCCGCGAGTTCGAGCGCAGCCCGGAGCAGGACGACCTGACGGCGCCGCTCCGCGAGCTGCGCGATTCGGCGCGAATGACCGTGCACGAGCTCGTGACCCACATCGAACGAGGAGACGACTGATGGCCGCACGCGTGATGGTGTTCGCCAAGATCAACCGCGGCGACGAGGACGCCTTCGAGGCGGCGTACGCCCAGGTCACCTCCAACGTGAGGGGCACCGAGGGCCACATCGCGGACGAGCTTCTGCGGCGCACGGAGCCCGCGGACCCCGAGGACGAGCCGCGCACTTACGTGCTGCTCAGCGAGTGGGAGAGCAAGGAGGCATTTCTCGCCTGGGAGAACGCCCCCGCCCACACGGAGAAGCGAAACCCGATGACCCCCTATTGGGCCGGTAAGGTCGAACGCATCATCTGGGACGTGGCACACACCATCAAGCAGGAGGTGTGAGGTGTCGCTCTACGCGCGCATCAACGAGACCAAGTGGAACCCGGAGCGGGTCGAGGAGGGCATCAGGCTCACGGAGGACACGATCATCCCCGCCTACCAGGAGCACCCCGGCTTCGAGGGATACATCCTGCTCACCGACCCCGCCGGCGACGGCGCGATCGCGATCACGATGTGGGACAGCGAGGCGAACCGTGAGTCGAGCGCCGGGATCGCCAGGGCGATGATCGGCGAGCTCAAGGGCATCCTGCGCGCCCCGCCGGACACGAGGAACTTCGACGTCATGTTCAACGTCCGGCCGGAGGGAGACTGAGATGTCCCAGTGGGTGGCACTGATGTGGGGCATCAAGCCCGAGAGCCGCGACGCGGTACGCGAGTTGTTCGCCGACTACGGCCGGCCCGATCACGCGATCAAGGACGACGACGGAAACGAGGTCGGCACGCTGCTCCAGACGCTCGTCTTTATGAAGGACGACCAGGTGATCCGCGTCGTCGAGACGACAGACGGCGTGGACCTGCCGACGCTGGCCAAGCACATGGGGCGGCAGCCCGCGATCCGTGAGCTCGAGAACCAGCTCGACGAGCACATCGCGGAGCCCCGTGACATGTCGACGCCCGAGGGCGCCCGAGAGTTCTTCGTCAAGTGCATCATGGAGCCCATCGCGGCGAGGCGGCACGACGAGTGAGCGCCGGCGGACCTCCCGGCGGTCCTCCTGGCGGCCCACCGGCCCCGACGATCGACGTCGATGAGCAGCGGGTCACCGACTTCGCGTCGCTCTTCCGGCTGGACGGTCGACGCGCCATCCTGGTCGGCGGGTACGGCGGCATCGGCGAGGTCACCAGCCGGCTGCTGGCCAACCACGGCGCCGAGGTGGCGATCGCCGGCCGCAACGAGGACAAGGCCAAGGCGCTCGCGCAGGAGATCTCGAGCGACGGCGGGAAGGCGATCGGCCTCCGCGTGGACCTCGCCGATCGCGAGAGCGCGCGGGCACTGGTGGCGAGCTGCGTGGACGAGCTGGGTGGCGTGGACGTGCTGGTCAACCTGGCCGGCATCGACAACGAGGCGCCGGCCGAGGATTTCGAAGAGGACGAGTTCCGCCAGGTCGTCGAGATCAACCTCAACGGCGCCTTTTGGCTCTCCCAGGCCGCCGGTCAGGTGATGATCGACCAGGGGCGCGGAGGGCGGATCATCCACTACTCGACGACGCGGGCGATGGCGGGCGGCCGCAAGGGGTTCGCCGCCTACGCGTCCAGCAAGGCCGGCCTGAACGGCTTGATTCGCCAGCTCGCCACCGAGTGGGGGAAGTACCGGATCGCGGTCACCGGCGTGGCTCCCGGCTTCGTCCCGACGGAGCTCGTGGCGGGCGCGATGCAGCAGGAGTGGTTCGTGAAAATGATGCTCAACCGCATTCCCTTTGGTCGCTTCGGCGAGCCGATCGAGCTGGCCGGCACGACCCTGTTCCTCGCCTCGCCGGCCGCCAGCTTCATCACCGGCCAGGTGATCTACGTCGACGGTGGCGTGGTGGCGAGCTCGTGATGGCGGCGAACGACCGCAAGATCGCCTTCATCGGACTCGGCGTGATGGGCGCGGGCATGGCCTCGCGGCTGGCCGAGAACGGCCATGACATCACGGTCTACAACCGGACTCGCTCGAAGGCCGACGAGGTAGGCGCGCTCGGGGCGAAGGTCGCGGACACGCCGGCGGACGCCGCGAAGGACGCCGACGTGGTGATGATCAGCCTGGCTGACCAGAACGTGGTCTCGAAGGTCGTCTTCGACGAGGACGGCATCTTCGAGACGCTGGGTCAGGGCTCGTACGTGCTCGACATGAGCACAGTCACGCCCGAGTTCGCCCGCGAGCTGAACGGCAGGGCGCGCGAGGCCGGCTACAAACACCTCGACACGTGCGTGCTCGGCAACCCGATGCACGCACGCCAGGGCGAGCTGCGCGTGATGGCCGGGGGCGACGAGGCCGACTTCAAGGCGGTCGAGCCGCTGCTCGAGGCGGTCGGCAAGGAGGTGACGTACCTGGGGGAGGCCGGGATGGGGGCGACCATGAAGCTCGTGCTCAACATGCTCATGGGCGTGCAGATGCCGGCCCTGGCCGAGGCCGTCGTGTTCGGCGAGCGGGCAGGGCTGGACCGGGAGAAGATCCTCGAGATGATCTCCAAGAGCGGCTACAGCTCCCCGGTGATGAGCTTCCGCTGCGCGATCATGGGTGCGCGCAACTTCGAGTTCGCCGCCTTCAAGCTGGGCCTGATGCGCAAGGACATGATGCTCGTGCTCGGCGAGTCGCAGAAGCTCGGGGTGCCGATGCCCGTGTCCGAGATCGCGTACTCGATGCTCACGGCGGCTCAGCAGCAGGGCCTCGGCGACCTCGACGTGGCGGCGATCCTGGCCTTCCAGGAGCGCATGACCGGCATGGACTATCCCTGGCCCGGCTCCGCCGAGGGCGAGGCCGGGGGCTGACGTCGTGATCGTCGACGTCCACGGCCACATCACCCATCCGGAGCTGTTCAAGCGCTACCCCATGCCGCCGGCGCTGGCGGACATCGAGGGGATGTTGGACCGCAAGTCCGCGGTGGGCATCGGGTTGACGGTGGTCGGGAGCCCGGTGGGCTTCGGGACGATGATGCCCGTCCCCGGGCTCGACAACTACGCCCAGCCGCTCGACCAGCTCAAGTCGTTCCACGACTGGCTCGCGGAGACCGTGCGCGAGCACGCGCCTCGCCTCGCCGCCTACGCGTACGTGAACCCCTTCGGGGGTTCCGAGATGCTCGAGCAGACCGTCGAGACGGTCAGGGACGGTGGCTTCGTCGGCCTGATCGCGAACACGAGCGTGAAGGGGGAGTACCTCGACTCCGACGGCGCGGACCCCTTCTTCGAGATGGCCGCCGAGCTCGGGAAGCCGATCTTCCTGCACCCACCCGCCGAGCCCGTGGGCAGCGACAGCCTGGAGGACTTCCGGCTGGTGGAGCAGGTCGGGCGCTTCGTCGACGTGACGGTGGGACTGGCGGCGATCGTCTTCGGTGGGCGCCTCGAGCAATACCCGGACCTGAGGTTCATCGCCGCCACCGCCGGCGGCGCGATCTCGCTGCTCGCCGGCCGGCTCGACCAGGCCTACGCCCCGCGCCACTACGGAGGCGGCGGTCCGCCGAAGGGAAGCGGCGGTGGTCCTCCGGGCGGCGGCGGTCCTCCTGGGGGCGGGGGCCCTCCTGGGGGCGGGGGCCCGCCGATCATGCGCCAAGAGAACAAGATCAGCCAGAACCCCAGCGCCTTCCTGGCCAACGTCTACGTCGACACGGCCAACTCGAGTGTGCCGAACCACCTGGCCAACCTGGATGTGATGGGGGCCGATCACCTCCTCTTCGGGACCGACTCCCCGCCGCTGGCGACGCCGCTCGAGGACGCAATCGCGATGGTCGAGCAGCTGCCGCTCTCGGCCGAGGAGAAGCAGGGAGTCCTGGAGGGGAACGCCCGCCGGTTGTTCGGACTGGACGGCGCCGGAGCCGCCTGACGCCGGGCCACCCGAAGTAGGGCTCGGCGACTTGCGGGGGGCCGACGGCTTCGGTTAGTGTCGGCGAGCCCTCGAGAGTGCCCCAGATGCCAGCTCAGAATCCACCAGGGCCGAGTTCGCGCCTCCGCAACACGTACGACTGGATGCGGCACCCCGCGGAGCTCATGGAGAATGGGCGGGCGCGCTACGGCGACGTCTGGACGCTCGGCCTCATGCGCGGCACGACCTTCGTGCTCGTCTCCGACCCCAAGCTCGTCGAGCAGGTGTTCAAGACCGATCCGACCGAGCTCCACGCCGGCGAGGCGAACTCGATGATCGGCACCGCGCTGCTCGGGGAGAACTCCGTGCTCCTGCTCGACGAGGACGCGCACACGACCCAGCGCAAGCTGCTCCAGATGCCGCTCCACCACGACCGGGTGCACCGCTACAGCGAAGTGATGACGCGCCTCTGCGAGGAGGAGGTGGCCACGTGGCCGCTGCACGAGCCGATCCCCCTGCTCCCACGCATGCAGTCGATCACGCTGAGGGTCATCATGACCGCCATCTTCGGTGTGACCGGGGGACCCCAGCAGGAGCGCCTGCACGCCCGGATCCAGGGCCTGCTCCAGTGGGCGGCGAGCCCCTGGCGGATGACGAAGCTCCATCTGGCCCACCGGCGCGGCAAGTCGCTGCCGAAGGACTTCCTGGCAGCCCGCAACCCGCTCGACGAGGTGATCCTCGAGGAGATCGCGCGCGCCCGGAAGGACCCGCGTATCGAGGAGCGGGACGACATCCTCGCCCTGCTGCTCCAGGCGCGGCACGAGGACGGCAGCCCGATGACCGACCGCGAGCTGCGGGACGAGCTCATGACGCTCCTGATCCAGGGCCACACCTCCACCGCGACGGCCCTCTCCTGGGCGTTCGAGCGCCTTTCGCGCCATCCTGACAGCCTCGAGCGGCTGCGCACGGAGGCCCAGAACGGGGGCGAGGAGTACCTCGACGCGGTGTTCCACGAAGTCCTGCGGCTGCGCCCGCCGATCCCGATCGCCCCGCGTAAGGCGACCCGGCCGTACCCGCTCGGCGACTACGAGATCGAGGAGGGCACGCTGATTGCCCCCGCCGTCTACTCGGTGCACCGCCGGGAGGACGTCTATCCCGATCCGGAGAAGTTCCGCCCCGAGCGCTTCCTGGATCAGCCGGCGGGCACGTACACCTGGATCCCGTTCGGCGGCGGCGATCGCCACTGCGTGGGCCGCAGCTTCGCGACCTCGGAGATCAAGACCGTGGTACGCACGGTTGCGCTGCACGCGCGCCTCGCCCCGGCCGAGCAGGCCGACGAGGGGATCACCCGGCGCGGAATCCTGTTCAGCCCCAAGGACTCCGCCAAGGTCGTGGTCCAGGAGCGCGTGGCGGCGCCCGGTGCGGCCAACGTGGCCGCGTCCTAGCGACTCCCCACAGCGCGCGCGAGTCGCGACGGCCACCACGTCGCGGGACCGATGTCGAGGACGAGCGCCGGCACGAGCAGCGAGCGCACGAGGAAGGTGTCGAGCAGCGCGCCGAAGGCGATCGTGAGGCCGATCTCCGTGAGTGAGACCAGCGGCAGCAGCGCGAGCATGCAGAAGGTCCCCGCGAGCACGATGCCGGCCGAGGTGATGACCCCGCCGGTGGCGGTCAGCCCGCGCACGGTGCCGTCCCGTGCGCCGTGGAGTTCCGTCTCGGCCCGGACGCGCGTCATCAGGAAGATGTTGTAGTCGCATCCGAGCGCCACGAGCAGGATGAACGCGAGCAGGGGAAGGGCGGGATCCAGCCCGGCGTAACCGAACACGCCGTCGAAGACGACCGAGGCGAGGCCGAGCGTGGCGGCGAACGAGGCCACGACCGTTCCCACGAGCAGAAGCGGCGCCACGATCGCCCGCAGCAGCAGCGCGAGGATGAGGAGTACGAGGACGAGGACCAGGGGGATGATCAGGCGGTTGTCGTGCGCCTGACCGGTCCGCAGGTCGGCCTCCACGGCGGTGGGCCCGCCAACCAGCGCGCGCGTCCCACCCGCCCGCCGGACCGCGGTCCGCAGGTGGTGGATGTCGCCGAAGCCCGTCTCGCCGTAGGGGTCGTGACTGAGCGACGCCTCGAAGCGGGCCACTCCGGCGCTGCGCTCGATCGTTCCCACCGACGCCACCGCCGGATCGCGCGCGAGGGACGCCCTGACGCTGTCCGCGCGTCCCGAGTCGGGCAGGATCACGTACGCCGGCGCGCTGACGCCCGGGGGGAACGCGCGCGCGACCAGCCGCTGGCCCTTGACGGCGTCCACGTCGTTGCGGAAGCCCTTCGCGGTGGTCAGGGAGGAGTTCAGGTTCAGGAGGCCGAGCGCCATCACCCCGAGGAGGAGGAGCGAGGCCACCCAGACGGGGCGCGGCGCCGCGGCCACGCGCTCGGCGATCCGCGCCCAGACGCTGCCGGTCGGCCCTCCACGCGTGCTCCCGACGCGCGGGACGCCCGGCCAGAAGGCGCGCCGGCCGAACGTGCACAGCAGCGCCGGGAGGAGCGTGAGGATGGCGAGCAGGGCGACCGCCACCCCCGCCGCCCCGATCGCCCCGAGGCCCGCGGTGGCCCGGACGTCGGCCGCCTCGAGGCACAGCAGGCCGGCGATGACCGTGAGGCTCGAGGCGACGATGGCCGGCGCCGCCTGGCCTATGGCCTCGGCGGCGGCCGCGTGGGCGTCGTCGTGGCGCGTCAACGCCTCGCGGTAGCGTGCGACCAGCAGGAGCGCGTAGTCCGTTCCGACGCCGAACACGAGCACCGTCATGATCCCCCCGGCCTGGCCGGTGATCGTGAGGTCGTGCTTGCCCAGCAGGTAGGCGATCCCGCGGGCCGTGACCAGCGCGAAGACGATCGACGCCACGGGCAGCACCCAGAACGTGGGGCTCCGGTAGATCGCGATCAGCAGGACCAGGACCAACAGAAGGGTCGCGAGGAAGAGCGACGCGTCGATCGACCTGAAGACGTCGGCGGCGTCGGCGGAGAAGCCCGCGGCTCCCGTGACCGCGATCGTCAGTCCCTGGCCTCCCGACCGAGCGTGCCGGCGGAGCGATTTGACCGCGTCGATCGTCCCGCGGGCCTGGGGTCGCACCCTGACGATCACGAGCGCGCTGGTCCCATCCCGCGAGAACATCGCCGGGTCGACCACGCCGACCGGCTGCGGCCCGGACCCGAACGCGGCGCGATCGGATGCCACCTTCGCCCGATCGGCCGCCGTCAGGCCGCCGTCGCGACGGTAGATGACGGCCGCCGGCGTCAGCCGT
>JAWVFS010000386.1:0-3167 GCA_033855795.1 Solirubrobacteraceae bacterium
CCACCTCGAGGTCGCCTACCTCCTGATCTTCGGCGAGCTGCCCACCGAGGCGCAGCTGGAGCGCTGGGTCTGGGACGTCACCCACCACACCTTCGTCCACGAGGACATCAAGCAACACCTTGAGGGCTTCCGCTACGACGCGCATCCGATGGGGATGCTGCTCTCGAGCGTCGGCGCGCTCTCGACCTTCTACCCCGACGCCAACGACATCCAGGATCCGGACAACCGCTACATCCAGACGATCCGGCTGATCGCCAAGATGCCGACCCTCGCCGCCTTCGCCTTCCGCCACTCCAACGGCCAGCCGTACGTCTACCCGGACAACGACCTCGAGTACCCCGGCAACTTCCTCAATATGCTCTACAAGATGACCGAGCTCAAGTACGAGCCGGATCCACGGCTCGAGCGGGCCCTCGACATCCTCTTCATCCTGCACGCGGACCACGAGCAGAACTGCTCGACCAGCGCCGACCGTAGCGTGGGCTCCTCGCAGGTTGACCCGTACTCGGCGGTCGCGGCGGGCATCGCCGCGCTGTACGGCCCGCTGCACGGCGGGGCGAACGAAGCCGTCCTGCGGATGCTCAAGCGCATCGAGAAGAAGGAGAACATCCCCGACTTCATCGCCGGCGTGAAGGACGGCAAGGAGCGCCTCATGGGCTTCGGTCACCGCGTCTACAAGAACTACGACCCGCGGGCGCGGATCATCAAGACGGCGGCCGACGACGTGTTCGAGGTCACGGGCACCAACCCGCTGCTCGAGATCGCCCTGGAGCTGGAGAAGACCGCGCTCGAGGACGACTACTTCGTCGACCGCAAGCTCTACCCCAACGTGGACTTCTACTCCGGCCTCATCTACGAGGCGCTTGGGATGCCCGTGGCGATGTTCCCGGTGATGTTCGCCATCCCGCGCACCAGCGGTTGGATCGCCCAGTGGCTGGAGATGGTGCAGGACGACGAGCAGAAGATCGCCCGCCCGCGCCAGGTCTACACGGGCGCACGCGAGCGCGACTACGTGCCGGTTGAGAGTCGCTAGTCGCTAGTCGCTGGTCGCTGGTCGCTGGTCGTCAGTGGCCGTCGTCAGTGACGGCCGTCACAGTTGCATTTTGCAAGGCAGCGTAGCCTGCGTCCATGGAGACGACTCTCCGCGACGGGACGGCAATCGAGATCCGACCGATCCGGGCCGACGACAAGGCCCGGCTCGCCGCGGGGCACGCCCGGCTGTCGGCGGAGTCGCAGCGGCGGCGCTACCTCACCGCCAAGCCGCGTCTGACCGCCGCCGACCTGCGCTACCTCACCGAGATCGACGGCCACGACCACGTGGCGTTCGTCGCAGTGCTGCCCGAGCGGCCGGAGCTCATCGTCGCGGTCGGGCGCTTCGTCCGCCTCGCCGGCGACCCCGAGGCGGCCGAGTTCGCCATCGTGGTGGGCGACGAGCTCCAGGGCCGGGGGCTGGGCGGCCACCTGGCCGAGCTGCTGGCCCAGCGCGCCGCGGCCGAGGGCGTCAAGCGTTTCACGGCGACGACCGAGACGGACAACGAGGCCGTGCAGCGGCTGATCGCGCGCATCTCGAGTCACCTCAGCTACGACCACCGCACCGGGCCGCTGCGCGAGATCGCCGCCGAGCTGGCGGCCTAAGCACCAGTACTAGCGACCAGCGACCAGCGACTCCTGTTCCGACCGTGCGCAGGTCTACATTGGCCGGCGTGAACACCGCTGAGCTTGCCGCCACGGATCGGCAGTTTCTCTGGCACCCGTTCACGCAGCAGCAGGGCTGGTCGGAGGAGCCGCCGGTGATCATCGAGCGCGCGAAGGGCACGACGCTCTACGACACCGACGGGAACGCCTACATCGACGGCGTCTCCTCGTTGTGGTGCAACGTCCACGGGCACGGCCATCACCTGATCGACGCCGGGGTACGGATCCAGCTCGAGCGGCTCGCCCACTCGACCATGCTCGGGCTGTCCCACCCCCCCGCGATCGAGCTCGCCCGCCGGCTCGTCGAGCTCGCCCCCGGCGACCTGCGGCGCGTGTTCTTCTCCGACAACGGCTCGACCGCCAACGAGGTCGCGTTGAAGATGGCGTTCCAGTACTGGCAGCAGCGCGGCGAGCCCCAGCGCACCGGCTTCGTGTGCCTGCGCGAGGCCTACCACGGCGACACGATCGGCTCGGTCTCGATCGGTGGGATCGACCTGTTCCATTCGCTCTACCGCCCGCTGCTGTTCGACGCGATGCAGGCCGAGCCCGGCGACGCGGAGCACATGGATGCGCTGCTCTCCGAGCACGGCGAGCGGATCGCCGCGGTGGTCGTCGAACCGCTCGTCCAGGGCGCGGCGGGCATGCTCGTGCACCCCCCGGGCTACCTCCGCGCCGTGCGCGAGCTCTGCGACCGCCACGGCGTGCTGCTGATCTGCGACGAGGTCGCGACCGGGTTCGGCCGTACCGGGCGGATGTTCGCGTGCGAGCACGAGGACGTCGTGCCCGACTTCATGTGCCTGGCCAAGGGGATCACCGGCGGCTACCTCCCGCTCGCCGCGACGCTCACGACCGAGCGGGTGTACGAGGCCTTCCTGGGCGCGCACGAGGATCACCGGACCTTCTTCCACGGCCACACCTACACCGGGAACCCGCTCGCGTGCGCGGCCGCCCTGGCCACGCTCGACGTGTTCGAGCAGGAACGCACGCTCGACCGCCTTCAGGTGAAGATCGAGCTTCTCGGCCGCTGGCTGCGCAGCGACGTCGAGCCGCTGCTCGGTGTCGCGGAGGTGCGCCGCCGCGGGTTCATGACGGGGATCGAGCTCACCGGGTTCGATCCCGCTGAGCGCACGGGGCACCGGGTGGCCCTGGCCGCGCGGCGGCGCGGCGCGATCGTCCGGCCCCTTGGCGACGTCCTGGTACTGATGCCGCCGCTGTCGATCAGCGAGGCCGACCTCCGGCGCCTGGTGTCGATCACCGCGGAAGCAATCGCCGAGGCGACCGCGACCTCACTCCCGGCAGCCGCCTGAACCCGGCCCGGAGCGCGGACCGGGCGACACGGCGCAGCGCCAGCCCGCCCACGGCCGCGCCGGCGACGGCGGCGCCGGTCAGCGCGCCCGCGGCGGTGGCCGCGGCCAGCCGGCCCGCGCGGCCGCGCGGCTCGGGGATGCGCTCGTACCGGGTCCCCTGCGGGC
>JAWVFS010000387.1:0-15048 GCA_033855795.1 Solirubrobacteraceae bacterium
TCCGGGCCCGGTTCGTCGCCCTCAGCCGGGGGGTCGAGTACACCACGCTCGACCGCGGGCGCGTGCAGGCCGCCGCCGTGATGACCACCGATCCGCCGCTGCGCACCGGGCGGTACACGGTGCTGGCCGACCCCAAGCGCGTGTTCGGCGTGCAGAACGTCGTGCCGGTGTTCTCCCGCGCGGTGATCGCCGCGGAGGGGCCCGTCTTCACGCGCACGGTCGAGGCGGTCAGCGCGAGGCTCACCACGCAGGCGATGCGCCGGATGAACGCGTCGGTCGAGCTGGACAAGCGCGCTCCCGCCGGCGTCGCGCACGACTTCCTGCGCGCAAGCGGACTGACGTAGCTCCGGATGCTAGGGTGGCGCCCGAGAGCAGGGAGAGCCCTCCTCGTGCGCGTCCCCACGACACTCCGGCCGCGGTCCCATGCCCGCAGTTGACGGTTCCGCCGGTGGCGAGGGCGGCGCCGCCGAACTCGTCTTCGACCGCGTCACGAAGCGCTACCCCGGTCGATCCGAGCCCGCCGTCAACTCGCTGTCGCTCGTGGTGCCGGCGGGCGAGATCTGCGTGCTCGTCGGCCCGTCCGGCGGGGGGAAGACGACCGCGATGCGGATGGTCAACCGCCTGATCGACATCACGGACGGCGACATCACCATCGACGGCAACTCGGTCCGCGACATGGAGCTGACCCGCCTGCGCCGCGGGATCGGCTACGTGATCCAGCAGGTCGGCCTGTTCCCGCACATGGACGTGGCGGGCAACATCGGCACCGTCCCGCGCCTCCTGGACTGGGACCGGGCTCGGATCTCGCGGCGGGTGGACGAGCTGCTCGAGCTCGTCGGGCTCGACCCCCAGCAGGACCGCGGGCGCTATCCGGCCGAGTTGTCCGGCGGCCAGCGCCAGCGGGTCGGGCTGGCGCGAGCGTTGGCGGCGGACCCGCCGCTGATGCTCATGGACGAGCCCTTCGGAGCGATCGACCCGATCACGCGCGACCGCCTGCAGAACGAGTTCCTGCGCCTGCACCGCGAGCTCCGCAAGACCGTCATCTTCGTCACGCACGACGTCGACGAGGCGATCAAGATGGGCGACCGCATCGCGATCCTGCGCCAGGGCGGCGTACTGGCGCAGTACGCCACGCCCGACGAGATCCTCGCGTCGCCGGCCGACGACTTCGTCGCCTCGTTCGTGGGCGCGGACCGCGGTCTGAAGCGCCTATCGTTGACGCGCCTGGGCGACGTCGAGCTGGAGCCCCCGCCGCCGAACGGCGCCTCCGACGGCGCGCCGACCGCGACGGAGGCCACGTCGCTGCGCGATGCCCTCTCGCTCATGCTGACCAACGGCGGCCGGGCACTCGTCGTGCTCGGCGCCGACGGGCGACCGGTCGGATCGGTCACGGTCGACATGGTGTCGGCCACGCTGTCCAACGGAGGTGGACGCCGCCCCGCGGCGAGCGCGTGATCGCTTCGCTTTCCCACAGCCTGATCACCGCGCAGACGGTGATCCCCAAGTTCGGCCATGCCGACGACTGCGTCCGCCAGAACCGCACGTTCTGCTGGGGCTGGTTCTCCGACCACTGGGACGACGTGTTCCAACCCGCCCTGCTCGATCACATCAAGCTCACGCTGATCGCGGTCGTCGTGGGCTTCGCGATCTCGATCGCGTGCGCGATCTTCGCCTACGAGCGGGGCTGGTTCGAGCGCCCGTTCAGCGTGTTCGCGGGCGTGCTGTACACGATCCCGAGCCTGGCCCTGTTCCAGCTGCTCGTCCCGGTCACGGGCCTGACGGAGCTGACGGTCGAGGTGGCGCTCGTCTCCTACACGCTGCTGATCCTGTTCCGCAACACCCTCACCGGGCTGCGCGAGGTACCGGAGGACGCTCGCGACGCGGCCCGGGGGATGGGCCTCACGGCCCGGCAGATGCTGTGGCGGGTGGAGGTCCCGCTGGCTGTGCCGGCGATCATCGCCGGCGTGCGCGTCGCCACCGTCACGGTGATCAGCCTCGCCACCGTGGCGGCGTTCGTCGTCGACGAGGGCCTGGGCGCACCGATCTTCGCCGCGCTGCAATCGAGCTTCAACACCGAGTTCATCGCGGCGGGCGCGCTGGCGGTGCTGCTCGCGCTTCTGGCCGACGCGCTGCTCGTCGGCTTCCAGCGCCTGGTCACGCCGTGGGCGCGGGCGGGAGGCACGCGATGAAAGACTTCGTCAACGCGTTCAAATTCATGGGCGACAACCTCGACCTGCTGGTGAACAAGACGGTCGAGCACCTCGAGCTCAGCGGCGCCGCGATCGCCGTCGCCCTGGTCATCGCGTTGCCCATCGGGCTATGGCTCGGGCACCTGCACCGGGGCTCGTTCGTGGCCATCAACGCCGCCAACGTCGGCCGCGCGCTTCCGAGCCTGGCCATCATCGCGATCGGGCTGGGCATCCTCGGGATCGGGTTCGTCAACGTCATGGTCGCGCTCGTGGTGCTGGCGGTCCCCCCGATCCTCACCAATGCCTACCTCGGGGTGGATCAGGTCGATCGCGACACGGTCTCGGCTGCCGAGGGCATGGGCATGCGACCCTGGCAGGTGTTCACGCGGGTCGAGCTGCCGATCAGCCTGCCGCTGGTGTTCACGGGCATCCGCACGTCGGCCGTCTACGTCGTGGCGACCGCCACCCTGGCCGCGATCGCCGGAGGCGGCGGGCTCGGCGACATCATCGTCAACCAGGCGAGCTACAAGCTCGCGGGCGTGATCGCGGCGGCGATCTGGGTCGCCGTGCTGGCCCTGCTCGTCGACGCGGCATTCGGCCTGCTCCAGCGCGCGGTCACGCCGCGGGGGCTGCGCCGGGCGGCCGAGGTCTCCGACGCGCCGCCGCCCGACGAGGGCGCGGCCGCGCCCCTGGTGGCGGGCCGACCGGTGCCCGGCATCGAATGAACCGACTTCTTCCAAACATGACAGCCAACAATCGAAAATCAGACGAAGGGGGATACGTGCACAGCAAGGCAATGCAGGGCGTCGCGGCCACAGTGGCCCTCGCGCTGGCGGTGGTGGTGGCCGCCTGCGGCAGTTCCAGCAGCAGCAGCAAGACCACATCCACGCCGAGCGGGAAGCCGGGGGCGGGCAAGCCCGCGGTGACCATCGGCGACAAGAACTTCACCGAGCAGTTCATCCTCGGCCAGCTCTACGCGCAGGCGCTGCGGGCCAAGGGCTTCACGGTGAACGTCAAGAACGACATCGGGTCGTCCGAGCTGATCGACAAGGCGCTGACCAGTGGCCAGATCAACGGCTATCCCGAGTACAGCGGCATCGTGCTGACGGCGATTGCGCACGACAACAAGTCCTACGCGAGCCCGCAGGCGACGTATGACGCCGTCAAGAAGTTCGAGAACGGGCGCGGCTTCGAGGTACTCACGATGACGCCGTTCAACGACGTCGACGCGCTGGCGGTCAAGCCACCGTACGCGCAGCAGCACCACCTGACCCAGGTGCCCGACCTCAAGGGGGTCGGCCGCTTCACCCTCGGCGCGCCGCCGGAGTTCAAGACGCGCTTCACCGGCCTGGTCGGGATGAAGCAGGTCTACGGCATCACGAACGTGAACTTCAAGCCGCTCGCCATCGGCCTCCAGTACAAGGCGCTCGACGCCGGCCAGATCCAGGCGGCGGACGTGTTCACGACGGACGGCCAGCTCCAGCGCGGGTCCTACACGATCCTGAAGGACCCGAAGAACATCTTCGGGTTCCAGAACGTGGTGCCGATCTTCTCCAAGAAGACGCTCACCGCCGAGGGCCCCGCGTTCACCGAAGTCATCAATGCGGTCAGCGCGAAGCTGACGATCCCGGCGATGCAGCAGATGAACGCCGCGGTCGACCTGGACAAGAACAACCCGACCGAGGTGGCCAAGAAGTTCCTGCAGGCCAACAACCTGCTCTAGACGGCCTCGAGCAGAACAACCTCGCTGCCCACGTGCTCCTCCGTCGCCGCCACCCGGCGACGGGGGAGCGCGCGCAGCCCGTGGGCACCGGCCTCGCGCTCGAGCTGCGCCGGATCGAGATCGTGGAGCCGCACGAGGTCGGTGACCTCGACGCGCTCGCCGTTCGGAGCCACCCGCTGGCGGTTGCGCTCGATCACGGTGGCGTGGTCCTCACGGTGCAGGGCGACCGGTTGGGATGAGTACACCCAACCGTCGTGCTCGCCCATGTCCGGCAGCGGCAGCGAGACGACGTCGCCGGCGAAGCCCTCGAGCGGGTCGGCCAGCGCCGCGCCCAACCGGCCGCCGGCCACGAGATGCTCTCGTACGCACTCCAGGCAGCGTCCGCGTTCCTCCGGCCCGCCGAGGAGCTGGATGGTCTGCATCGGCACGAGGCACAGGGCAAAGCTTCCGCCCGCGTCGAACGCGCGGGCGTCGGCGCAGAGCGTCGCGACGTCGAGATCCTCGGCGCGGGCGCGCGCGTGCAGCGCGGCGAGCAGCTCGGCGTCCCGGTCGAGCGCGACGACGTCGCAGCCGCGGCGCGCCAGGTCGAGCGCCACGCGGCCCGTCCCTGCGCCCAGGTCGAGCACGGGCCCGCCCGCATCGGCCGCCAGCTCGCGCCAGAGCGGCAGGTCGGCGTCGTAGCCGCCGCACTCGAGGTCGTGCCAGACCACGACCTCCACCTCCGCGGTCATGCCGGCACGAGCACGCGGACCGCCCGCGGCCGCACGCGCAGGGTCGCCGGCAGCTCGCCGATCGGATCGCCGTCGGCGTACACCGTGAACGGCCGGTCGGCGGCGACCCGCACCTCCCGCGCGCGTTCGACGTGCACGATTGGGAGGTCCACGTAGCTGCCCTGGAAGGCCTTCGCGATGAGCAGGGGGAACCGGCGCTTGGGGCTGTGCCCGGTGATCACGATGTCGAACAGCCCGTCGTCGAGCGCGGCGTCGCGGGCGATTCGCATCCCCCCTCCGTAGAAGGGGGAGTTCGCCACGGCGATGCAGTCGCCCTCGAATGCGAGGCTCCGACCATCGTCCATCGTCAGCTCGAAACGCGCCGGTTTCCACGCCGCCAGGGCGCGCACGGCTCCATAGGCGTAGACGAGGCTGCCCAGGGCGGGTGGGGCCTCGTTGGCGATCCGGTTGGCGTCCGAGTCGAAGCCGAAGGAGGCGATGCCGATGTAGGGCCGCCCGTCCACCTCGCCCAGGTCCAGCTCGCGGATCCGCCCGGTCGCGAGCACCTGGGTCGCCGCCTCGGGATCCTGCGGGATCTCCAGCGCCCGGGCGAGGTCGTTGCCGCGTCCGCCCGGAAGCACGGCGAGCACGCCGTCCGTGCCGGCCAGCTCGCCGGCCAGCTTGCCGATCAGGCCGTCGCCGCTGAGCGCCGCGACCGTCTCACCGGCTGCGACGGCTGCCCGGGCGAGCTCCTCGGCGTGCTCGAGGGACGTGGTGCGCTCGGTGTGGAACCGCAGGCCGAGGCGCGTCAGCGCCGCCTCGACCACGGGCAGCGCGGCCGCGGCGCGGCCGCCACCGGCTTGGGGGTTGACGATGAGGGCGACCGCGCGATCCATGATCAGCGCGCGAGTCCGCTCTCGCGCAGGAACGCCTCGACCTCCTCGGGGCGGTCGGTGACCACGTAGGCGTCGATCACGGCGCCGTCCGCGTTGATCGTGATGGAGAGGCCGGAGTCCACGCGGCGCACCTTGGAGATCGGCGCGACCGGCCGCCCGGAGCCCATGCGCGGCTTCACGCGGCCCGTGGCCACGCTGTGCACCGCCTCGTGGTCCGCGAGACGGTCGAGCAGTCGCCGGTAGCCCTTGCGGCTGGAGTGCTTGTGGTGGGTGCGCCGCCTCACGGCGCGGTCCCGTCGAGCACCAGGTCGGCCAGCGTGTCGGCGACGGCGACCGGCTTGGGGTCCTTTGCCGCCTCGGCCTCGTCCCGCGTGGCCGCACCGGTCAGCACGATCGCCGCGTCCAGGCCGGCCGCCGCCGCGCCCGCGAGGTCGGTGTCCACGCGATCGCCGACGACGAGCGCACGCCCTTCCCCGAGGCGGTCCAGCGCCGTGTTGAAGAGCTGGGGGTCGGGCTTGCCGACGGTCGCGGCGCGGCGGCCGCTGGCGTACTCCAGGGCGGCGAGCAGGGCTCCGGTGCCCGGCCAGGGGCCGTCGGGCATGGGGAGGGTGGGATCGCGTCCCGTGGCGACCAGGTCGGCGCCGCGGTCCAGCGCCTGGACCGCCGTGCGCAGCTGGGCGTAGTCGAGCCGCTCGTCGAGGCCGACGACGACCACGTCGGAGCGGGTGGCGAATTCGGTCCCGTTCGTCACCCGGAGGCCCGCGCCGTCGACGTGCTCGGCGATCGCGTCCGAGCCGATCACGAAGGCGGTGCGCAGCCGATCGGCCCGCTCGGCGAGGAGGTGCTGAAGGGCGCCTCCCACGGTGACGACCTCCTCGAGCGACGCCTGGAAGCCCTGGCCCCACAGCTTGCGGACGAGGTCCTCGCCGCTGACGCGGGAGTCGTTCGTGACGAAGGCGATGCCCTTTCCGGCCTGGCGCAGCGCGGTCACGGCCTCCACCGCCCGCGCGGTCGGCTCGTCGCCCACCCACACGCAGCCGTCGAGGTCGAGCAGGGCATGGTCGTAACGGCGGAGAAGTGGCGAAAGGGGCACGCCGGCTGGATTATCCTTCGCCGCCGTGTCGCGACCCCTCGCGCTGGCCCTTGCACTGATGCTCACCCTCGCCGGGGCCGCCGGGTGCGGCGCCGACAAGGAGGGCAAGGGCTTGACGCCGTCGACCGGCCGGACGGCGTCGGTCAAGACGGGCGCCGCAGCGACGACGACGGCGGCGGCCAAGCCGAGCCCGCAGCCCATCACGTGCAAGCGGGTCGCGGCGCCGCGCCCCCGCGGCAGCGAGCAGCTCCCGGCGCCCACAACCCGGCTCGACGCCGGCGCCACCTGGCTGGTCAACGTGACGACGAGCTGCGGCCCGTTCACGATCACGCTCGACGTCAAGCGCGCTCCGAAGACGGCCTCGTCGTTCGCGTCGCTGGCGCGGCTGGGCTTCTACAACGGCCTGACCTTCCACCGCGTCGTGCGCGGAGACCTCATCCAGGGCGGGGACCCGCGTGGAGACGGGACCGGCGGCCCGGGGTACAAGACGGTCGAGCCGCCGCCCGGCGACCTCCACTACACCCGCGGCGTCGTGGCGATGGCCAGGCAGGAGATCGAGGACGCCGGGACCGCGGGCAGTCAGTTCTTCATCGTCACCGGGCCCGACGCCCAGCTCAACCCGGAGTACGCGCTGGTGGGCCGCGTGACCGCGGGCATGGACACCGCGGACCGGATCGCGGTGCTCGCGACCGACCCGAACACCGACCAGCCGCTGCAACCCGTCGTGATCGACGCCATGCGCGTCGTTCAAGTCAAGAAGAAGTGACGTCGCGCCTCAGAAGAGCCGCGCGGCGGGGTCGGCGGGCCGATCGCCGGCGGGCGGCTCGAGGCAGGCGGGACCGTCGTAGCGCGCGTCGTTGACGGCGTCGCCGACCGGGCGTACGTCGGTCAGCTCGTCGGGGAGCGGCCGTAACAGCCCCCGCAGACCGTCGGGGTCGCTGGCGGGGTCGAGCCACGCCGCCTCCGCGTCGGCGGGCAGGATCACCGGCATGCGGTCGTGGATCGGATCCAGCGCCTCGTTCGCCGCAGTCGTGACGATCGTGCACGAGCGCAGCCAGGTGTCCTCCGGCGTGCGCCACCCGGCCCACAGGCCGGCGAACGCGAAGGGTTCGCCGCCGGGGAGGCTGATCCAGTACGGCTGCTTGGGCGGCCGCGGCGAGTCGTCGAGCTTGCGCCACTCGTAGAAACCGTCGGCCACGATCAGGCAGCGGTGCCGCTCGAATGCACGCCTGAAGGCGGGTCGCTCGTCGAGCGACTCGGCGCGGGCGTTGATCGTGCGGTAGCCGACCTTCGGGTCCTTGGCCCAGTGGGGAACCAGGCCCCAGCGCAGCAACGTGCCCTCGGGCTCGTGCTCGCGCCGGCGGATGACGCCGACGACGTCGTCCCCCGGCGCGACGTTGTAGCGGCGCTCGATCTCAATCCGTTCACCCAGCGGGAAACGCGCGCGGAGCACCGACGGGTCGGGTCCGGCGAGGGTGTAGCGCCCGCACACGGCCCGGCTAGGAGCCCGCCGCCGCGCGCTCGGCGCGGGCCTTCTGCTGGCGCCGGCGTCCGAGCAGCGCCATCACCCCGAGCGCGGCGGCCACGATCAGGAAGCCGAGCAGGATCCCGCCGCCGAGCGACACGCCGCCGAACGGTAGCGCGATGAGCTCGACGAGGCCGAGCCCGATCGCGAGCAGGCCGAGCACGACGGCGATGAGGATCAGAATCCCCCGGATCCGCAGCAGGATTCCCGCGCCGGCGGGCGGGGCGACCAGGCCCATGAACTGCAGCGCCAGCAGCTGCCGGCGCCCGGGGGCCTCCTGGCCGAGTTTCTCGACGGCGTCCTTGAGGTCGCCGGCGCGGCGCTCGGCCAGCGCGAGCGAGGCGTCCGCCATGCGCCGGAGCTGCATGCGTTCCTGGGGCCGGGCGGCGGCGATCGCCTGCTTGAAGTACTGGCGCGCGGCCTCGGCGTCGTAACGGTCGGCGGCGCGCGCCCCGAGGATCGCGCGGGCCGCGGCGCGGTTGCGCGTCTCGCGCTCGAGCTCGTCGTCGGAGCGCGACTCGAGCTGCTGCATCGCGGCGAGGCCGCCGCGCTGCTCGATACGGATCTGGCGCTGCTTGGGAGCCATCGTGCCGGAAGTCTACGACCGGGGTCTATATGCTCGCCCGGGGATGGGCCTGGCCGAGCAGATGGAGCGCACTAACCGGGGGATGATCGCCTTTGATCTCGTCCTGGGCACCGGCGCCCTGCTCGCCCCGAGCACGACGCTGCGCGTGATGGGCCACGACGAGCCCTCGCCCGAGGCGGAGGAGCTGTTCCGCCGCTGCGCGCCGATCTGGTTGACCTTCGCGGCGGCGCACACGGTCGCGGCACGCCGCGGCGAGAGCCGCGACTGGTGGGCCCTCGCCTGGCTGCGGGGTACGGAGCTGCTCACCGACGTCCTGTGGTCGCGCTCGCCCGGCTTCTCGCGGCCGGGCGCCAGGCAGGCGCTCTGGCTGGCGGGCGCGGGCAATCTCGCGATGACGATCGGATTCGCCGCCCTCAGCCGCCGGCGCTGATGTCGCCGATCCTGGCCGACGAGCAGCTGGCCGCCTACATCGAGGCGCACACGACGCCGCCGGACACCCATCTGGCCGCGCTGGCGAAGGAAACGCGCGCGACCCTGAACGCGCCCCAGATGCTCACGGGCACGGTCGAGGGCCGGTTCCTCGAGGCGCTCGTCTGGACGGCGCGGCCGCAGCTCGTGCTCGAGCTCGGCACCTACAGCGGGTATTCGGCTCTGGCCATGGCCGCGGCGCTGCCGCCCGGCGGACGGATCGTCACCTGCGAAGTCAGCGACGAGCACGCCGACTTCGCCCAGCGGCACATCGACGCGTCGCCCTACGCCGACCGCATCGAGCTGCGCCGCGGGCCGGCGCTCGACACGGTGGACGCGCTCGACGGGCCGTTCGATCTCGTGTTCATCGACGCGGACAAGCCGAATTATGTCAACTACTACGACGCCGTCCTGCCCAAGCTCGCCGAGCGGGGACTGATCGCCGCGGACAACACGCTCTGGAGCGGCAACGTGGCGGCAGACGAGGACCAGTCCGACGCGGCTGTCGCCCTGAGGGCGTTCAACGACCGCGTGCGCGACGACGATCGGGTGGTGTGCGTGATGCTCAGCGTGCGGGACGGCATCACGTTGATCCGGCGCCGCGGCTGAGCCCGGCGGCGAACGTTTCGCAGCCGACCGACCGGGTAGCCGGAAAGGCACACGAAATCAAGGAGGGCCAAGCAAACATGGGCCTTTTGGACAAGATCACAGGTAAGACCAAGCAGGCTGCAGGCGACGTGACGGGAGATCCGTCGCTGCGCCGCCAGGGTCGCAGGGAGGAGCGCAAGGGCGAGGCCAAGGATGAGATGGCCCGCCACGAGGAGCGCGCCGACGACAAGGCCGACGAGGTCGCCGACCTCGAGCGCAAGACCTAGCTCCGGGTCGTAGTTCCGACCCAGAGTCGGAGGGCAAACCCCGGCCGGCCGTTATGGAAAACGGCCGGCCGGGTGTCGTTCTGCGGGGTTAACCTCGGTCTCGACCCACTGGCGCGTCATTCGGGCGTCATAAGAACCGTTATCGGGCATTGGTTGCGAATCGGGACCATGGGGTCTCGCGCCTCTCCCCGTGTGCGGGTAGCCGGCGCTACCCGCAGCTCGCGGGAGCATCCATGCCATCCGGGACGCCCCCGGCGACCACGCCGGCCTTCCTCGAGCTCTGCGGACAACCAACCAAGACGGACGCCAAGGTGCCGGGCACGGTTTATGTCAAATCCGCCGGCGGCACGTTGACGTTGAGGCGGAAGGCGTTGCCAGGGCCCCTGAACATGCGAAACCCCCGGTGGCGTGACGCACAGGCCGGGGGCTCGCGGAGGGGGGTCTTGCGCCACGATGGTTACCCGGACCCGCATGTGCGAACCCCGAAGCGGCCCGACAACGCGCTCTCTCCGCGATTTTCGGATAAGACTCGGACAATGAAACCGCCCTCCCCGCGGCGCGTCGTCGTCCTCAGGGAGCCGGGGCCCGGCGATCTGGGCTGGATCGTCCAGCGTCACGGGGCGGTGTATCAGCAGGAGTACGGCTGGGACGCGCGCTTCGAGACGCTGGTCGCGCGGATCGTCGCCGACTTCGCCGAGCAGCGGGACCCGCGACGCGATCGTGCCTGGATCGCGGAGGTGGACGGCGAGCCGGCCGGCTGCGTCCTCTGCGTGCACCGCGATGACGAGGTCGCGCAGCTCCGCCTGCTGCTGGTGGATCCGTCGGCGCGTGGCCTCGGCGTCGGGACGCGCCTGGTCGAGGAGGTCCTCGGCTTCGCCCGCGAGGCCGGGTACGCGCGGGTGACGCTGTGGACCCAGGACGCCCTGGGCGACGCGCGCCGCATCTACGAGCGCGCAGGCTTCGCGCTGGTCGACGCCGAGCCCCACGCCGACTTCGGGCCGGAGGTCGTCGGCCAGACCTGGACGCTCAGCCTCGACGACGGAGGTCCGGCAGACGCGAGAGGATGAGCCGGTGACCGGCGAGCAGGCTCACCGCCTGGCCCGCGAGAAGGGCGTCTCGCGGCCGCTGTACGCGCTCGTGCGCGGATTGGTGGTGCCGTTCATGCGGGTCTGGTTCCGGCTGCGCATCAGCGGCGCCGAGCACCTTCCGGCCGAGGGCGCGGCCCTTGTCGTGCCCAACCACAAGTCCTTCTGGGACGCATTCTTCGTGGCGGCGGCCACGCGGCGCCACGTCCGGTACATGGGCAAGCGGGAGCTCTTCGAGGGACCGTGGGGGCGCCTGCTCGTGCGGCTGGGCGCCTTCCCGGTGCGTCGCGGCGAGTCGGACGCGGAGGCGCTCGAGACGGCCCGGGAGATCCTGCGCCAGGGCGGCCTGCTGGCGCTGTTCCCCGAGGGCACCCGCGTTCGCGAGCCCGACGAGCTGGGCGAGCCCAAGCGCGGGGCGGCGCGCCTGGCGCTCGAGACCGGCGCGCCGCTCGTACCCGCTGCGATTACCGGGACCGACCATCTGTTTCTCGGGCCGCTGCCCAAGCCGAAGCGCGTCCAGGTCGCGTTCTCCGAGCCGATCCCCGTGCACCACCGGGCGCCGACGCGCGAGGAGGCGAGCGAGGTCGTGGACGAGCTGGTGTGGCCCGCCGTACAGCAGGAGTTCGGACGCCTGCGCGACCGCCCGGGGCTGATTGCCGCGGGGCTGGCGCTCCTCGGCCTCGGCATCGGCGGCGGTGTGGCCGCCCGGCGGGCGCGCCGCCGGCCGCGGTCGAAGCTCCCCTGGCGCCGCTAATCGGCCAACTGCCGCCGGTTTGGCGCGTTTCTATGTGCGTGGCCGTAACGGCAGAGTCAATAGCGCGAACTGAGGAACCGGATGCGCCGGTGTTGGTGGAGGCACCGGAGACGCCGGTCTTCCTCGGCGCGCGGCGACGTGTGACCTGGCTGCGCGCCGCCGGCATCGCCGTCGGCGCGCTGGTCGTGCTGTGGCTCATCGCCCTCGTCGCCGGCGTCCTCGGGTTCGGGAACGTGACGGGCCTGAACCTCCCCGGCCTTGACCGGGCGAACAAGCCGGTGCTTCATCGGACCACGGCACCGGTGGTACCCGCGCTCGGCGGCTCGCGCTCGGCGTCCGACGCCCGCCGGAAGTCCTCAACCTCGATCTCGCTCCGGGCCCGGGGCACGCCGTCCCGCTCTCGCTCACGCGTGGTCGCGGGGCGGCGAGCCCGCGGCCGATCGAGCGCACCTCGACCGGCCAGCAGGACGCCGAGCACCTCGGCTTCGCCCTCCGCGGGAACCATCCACGGGAAGCATCTGGGCAGCAGCGGCTCGGGCACCTCCTCCCCGTCGACGTCCAACTCGCATCGTGCTGCGGCTCCCGGTCAGCAGCGCACGGTCCCGGCGGCTCCCGCGCCCGGGTCTCCGAACGCGCGCCGCAACCGCCTGACGACCACGGGCTGATGCGCGCACCCCGATGGCGTCGCCGGCTCCGGTCGCAGGCGGAGCGGGACGCCGCGATCCGCCGTCAGATCCGCCGGCCGCCCAGCCACTGGGTGATCGTGAGCGCGTGCGTGCTCGTCCTGCTCGTGCTGCTTCTGGTGCAGGGCTTCACGGTGCTGACCACGGGCGCGAGCCGCACTCCTCGTCCCGGGACGGGCCGCGCTCCCCTGGCCGGTTTTCCCTCGCTGCTGGTCGCGCGCCACGGGCGGCTCGTCGGCGCCGACCGACCGCCCGGACGGCAGGTCGCTCTGACCTTCGACGACGGCCCCGATCCGCGCTGGACTCCGCGGATCGCCGCGGCCCTGCGCGGACTCCGCGTGCCGGCGACCTTCTTCGTGGTCGGGAGCCACGCCGTGCGGAACCCGGGCATCGTGCGCCGCCTGCACCGCGAGGGATTCGAGCTCGGAAACCACACGTTCACTCACGTCGACCTCGCGTCGACGTCGTCGAGCATGCGCTCCCTACAGCTGTCCCTGACGCAGAGCGCGCTCGCCGGAATCGTGGGCGAACGCACGCGCCTGCTGCGGCCGCCGTACTCCGCCACTCCCGACGCCGTGACGGCTCGCCAGGCCCGCGTCTACGCCGATCTGAGCCGCCGCGGCTACGTGATCGCGCTCTCGGACTTCGACAGCCGGGACTGGAGTCGGCCGGGCACCGCCGCGATCGTGCGGGCGGCGACGCCCACGCGTTCGGGCGGCGTGGTCCTGATGCACGATGCCGGCGGCGACCGCTCGCAGACCGTGGCCGCGGTCAAGCGCCTCGTGCCCCTGCTGCGGTCGCGCGGGTACAGCTTCGTCCGCCTGTCCGATCTGCTGGGTGTCCCGCCGGCGGGGATCGCGCCGCGAGCCAACAGCTCACAGGAGTTGCGCGGGACGCTCCTCGTCGCCACCCTCGCGGTCGCGCGCTGGGTGACCACGATCTTGGCGGTGCTGCTGATCGCGGTGGCCGTGCTGGCCGTGCTGCGCGCGGTCATTCTCGTGCTCCTGGCGCGTCACCACGTCCGCCGCGGGCGGGTCGCCGCCGAGGAGAGCTATACGCCGCCCGTTTCGATCCTGGTGCCGGCGTTCAACGAGGCGGTGGGGATCGAACGCGCGGTCGTGTCGCTGAGCCAGAGCGACTACCCCGACTACGAGGTCGTGGTCGTCGACGACGGCTCCACCGACGGCACCGGCGACATCGTCGAGAGCCTCGGGCTTCGCGGTGTCCGAGTCGTACGCCAGCCCAACGCCGGGAAGGCGGCGGCGCTCAACCGGGGCCTGCGTCTCGCGCGCCACGACGTGATCGTGACCGTGGACGCCGACACGGTGTTCGAGCCGAGCACGCTGCGCGCCCTGGTCCAGCCGCTGCGCGGCGCGCGCGTCGGCGCCGTGGCCGGTAACACGAAGGTGGGTAACCGCCGCGGGCTGCTCGGCGGCTGGCAGCACATCGAGTACGTCATGGGGTTCAACCTCGATCGCCGCCTCTACGACGTGCTGCAGTGCATGCCCACGGTTCCGGGGGCGATCGGCGCCTTCCGGCGGCAGGCCCTGGTCCAGATCGGCGGCGTGTCCTCGGCGACGCTCGCCGAGGACACCGACATCACGATCGCGATCGGCCGGCTCGGCTGGCATGTGGTCTACGCCGAGTCCGCCCGCGCGTGGACCGAGGCGCCGGCGAGCCTGTCGGCGCTGTGGCGTCAGCGCTATCGCTGGTCCTACGGCACGCTCCAG
Organism: Solirubrobacteraceae bacterium; assembly: GCA_033855795.1. Lineage (GTDB taxonomy): Bacteria > Actinomycetota > Thermoleophilia > Solirubrobacterales > Solirubrobacteraceae > JALYZC01. Next base: position 14,318 of record JAWVFS010000387.1, read on the forward strand.
GCCGTGTGGAAGCACCGGGACGCGATCGTTCGTCCCGGCGAGGGCCGGATAGGACGCCGCGGCCTCCCCTACCTCCTGCTCTTCCAGGAGGCACTCCCGATGCTCGCGCCGCTGATCGACCTGTTCGCGATCTACGGCCTCCTCTTCCTCGACCCGCTCCCAGTGCTGGCGTACTGGGTCGCTTTCAACCTGCTCCAGCTCGCCCTGGGGGCCTACGCCTTCCGTCTGGACCACGAGTCGCTGCGACCCCTGTGGCGCATGCCGCTGCAGCAGTTCGTCTACCGCCAGCTCATGTATATGGTCGTGATCGAGTCCGTGATCAGCGCCATGCTCGGGATCCGCGTGCGCTGGCAGCACATCGAGCGCCGCGGCGGCGTGAAGGCGCCGGCCTGACGGCGGCCGCGCCGGGCGTCGCTCAGGCGAGCGCGAGCTCGTCGGTCGGCTCGGGCCCGGCGTCCAGGCCCTCGCGGGCGGCCAGCTCGCTGTAGCGGCCGTTGCGGGCGAGCAGCTCCTCGTGGGTGCCGCGCTCGACGATGCGGCCGCGGTCGAGCACGACGATCTGGTCCGCGTGCCGAACGGTCGAGAGCCGATGGGCGATCGCGATCGTTGTGCGCCCCTCGGCCAGGTCGTCCAGCGCCGCCTGCACGGCGCGCTCGGTCTGGTTGTCCAGCGCGCTGGTGGCCTCGTCGAGCACCAGCACCGGCGGGTTGCGGAGGATCGTCCGCGCGATC
>JAWVFS010000388.1:0-2744 GCA_033855795.1 Solirubrobacteraceae bacterium
GTGCGACCCGCGGGTCGCGATCGTGGCGCCGCCGCCACACCGGGCCGGGCTCGATGTAGCCCGCCAGGGCCGCATCCCCCAGCGCCGCGCGGTAGCGGCACTCGCCCTCGGCGAAGTCGACGACCGGCGACATGATGCCGCGCAGCGTCGAGGTGTAGACATGCCGGACACAGGCGCCGGAGGCATAGCCGAGCCGCTGCCCGCGGCGGTGGAGCGCAATCGCGATGGCAAACTCGCTGAAGCGTCCCCATTCACCCACGAAGCCGCCGGCGGCGACATAGGCGTCCCGCCGCACGGCGAACCCGCGCAGGATCGCCTTGCACCAGTGGCCCTCGCGCGAGCACTCGCGGAAGCCGGCATCGAAGTAACGCTCCTCCAGGCGGGCCGACTCGTTGGACGCGATCCCGACGCTGCGCAGGCACGCGCCGTCGTAGCGCGTCCGCGCGAGGTAGCCGACCAGCTCCTCGAGGCAGTCGGGCTCGGCCATGCAGTGCGGTTCGGTGAAGAGCAGAATCGGCGCCCGGGCCGCGCGCGCGCCGACGTCGTAGAGCTCGATCTCGTGGACGCCCGGCCGCCGGAGCAGCCGGTCCTGGGAACGGAGCAGCCGCTCCACGCGCGCCTCCAGGTCCGGCTCGGTGCCGTCGGAGGACACGATCAGCTCGAAACGGTGGGCCGGGAGTGTCTGCTCCGTCAGCCAGCTCGCGACCGCGCGCTCCGCCCACCCGCGGTGGTCGGGGAGCGGAAGGATCACCGAGACGTCGGGACCGCCGGTCGGCTGGGCCGCGCGGGGCGTCGCCGCGCCCGCGGGCGTGCGGAGCGCCGGCGCGCCGCGCAGCTCCGCGAAGGGGTCGCGGTCGCGCTGCGGCGGCAGCACCGCGGCATCCCCGTCGGCGGCGCTCTGGGCGCAGGCGACCAGCACCTCCATGCCGTGCAGGGCGCCGCGCGCGTCGCACGGGTGCGGGGTGCCCGCGACCAGCGACTCGCGCACCGCGGCGTGAAGGGCGGTCGTCGCGGCCGCGTAGGCCTCGGCGCCGCCGGGCGTGCCGTTCTCCCAGCCCGATCCGCCTGCCCGCAGCAGGCGGCAACCGCCGAGTGCGTGCGCCTCCCCCATGCCCTCGGATCCCTGGGCCAGCACGCGTTTGTCGCGCCATTCGTCGTGGAAGTCGCGCCCGCGCTGGTGCAGGGGCCCGGTCTCGCACACCGCCCGCAGCCCACCCTCGAAGGCCAGGTAATGCGTCATCCACGCGGGCGCGTCGTGGTTGCCGGCGGTGGCCTCGGCGGGCAACCCGGCCACGGCCGCCTCACCCCGTTGCGACATGACCCATTCGACCCGCCGACCGCCGGCGAGCTGCAGCAGCGCGTCGATCAGATGCGGGCCCTGGTCCAGGAGGTCGCCGCGGCCGACCGCGCGCAGGAGCTCGAGCTCCCCGAGCGCGCCGCGGTCCACCGCATCGTGCAGCGTGGCGAACGCCGGGACGAAGCGCAGCTGGTGTGAGACCACAAGCAGGATGTCCCGCGCCGCGCAGGCCGCGAGCATGCGCTCGGCGGCCGGGAGGGTGAGCGCGAAGGGCTTCTCGACGACGATCGCGCGGACGCCCTCGGCCGCCGCCGCCGCGAGCACCAGCTCCTCCCGTGCCGCCGGCGGCGTCGCCAGCACCACCACGCCCGGCCGGGCGCCCTCCAGCGCCGGCTCGAGGCCCGCAAAGCCACGGACGCCGAGGTCACCGGCGAGCACCTCGCGCGCCCCCTCCGCCGGGTCGGCCACCGCGATCGGCTCGAGCCCGGCCTCGCGCAGCGCAAGGGCGTGCTCGCGGCCCCGCGGCCCGCAGCCCACGACGGCGGCTGTCAGGAGCTCGGTCAGCCTTCCAGCACCGTTCCGTCGGCGATGTCGACCGGCTCGTCGGCGGCGGCCCGCACCTCGACGTCGCCGGTGACCACGACGTCCGCGCCGAACACCGCGTCGCCGCGCACGACGAAGCGCCGCGCGCGCACGAGCGACGGCGGCCCGGCCGGGAAGCGCGCCTCGAAGTCGGCGAGCAGCTTGTAGTGCGCCGGGTCGAGGTCCACGAGCGGCGGCCCGCCCTCCCGCTCGGGAGCGAGCGCGACGTGCTCGTCCTCGGTCAGCACGTAGCAATCCGAGCGCAGCACGAGCAGATCGTTGGTCGTCTTCACGGGCGCGAAGCGCGACCGTGGCACCCGCAGCGCCCCGGCGCCGTCGAACACCTCGATCGCCGCCCCCATCGCCGTCTCGAGCTGGAACACCTCCGGCGAGGATGAATCGGTCGGGTCCACGGTCTTGCGGTTGACGATCATCGGCAGGCCGAGCACGTTGTCGCGCTCGCGCAGGGCCTCGGCCAGTGCGGGCAGGCTCACCCACAGCGAGTTCGTGTTGAAGTAGCGATGGCGCGAGACGTCCTGAAAGGCGTCCAGGTCGGCCTCGGGGGTCTGGGCGATCTCGCGCAGCAGCAGCCGGCCTCCGGACCGCTGCGCGAGGTGACCGCCCTTGCGGTCGGCCTCGGTGCGGTCGGCGACCTCCATCAGGAACGGGATCCGCTCGGCCGCAAACCAGCCGAGGATCCGCTGGTCCAGCACCGCACCGAGGTTGTCGGAGTTCGACACGAAGGCGTGCTCGTAGCCGCGCTCGAGTAGGGTCTCGAGCATGCCGGAGGTGACGAGCGCGGTGTAGATGTCGCCGTGACCCGGCGGGCACCACTCCAGCTCCGGGTTCGGTGGCCACTGCACCG
>JAWVFS010000389.1:0-11885 GCA_033855795.1 Solirubrobacteraceae bacterium
CGACCGCTTCCGCGATGGGCTGCGCGGCGTGGTCGACGAGACGGTCGCGTCGGCGCCGGCGCCCACGCGTGCGCGCCGGCGTGCGGCACCCCGGCGGCCGCCCCGCCTGCTCGTCGGCAGCGGCTAGAGGCGAACTGCGTCGCGGAGCGCCCGCTGAGCGGGACCGACCGAACGCAGTTCGCGCCGTCGGCCCTCTCGATCCCGGCCGTGCCCGCTACCGGCAGCGCGTGGCCACCGAGGTCTTGGCGCAGCCCTCGAGTGTCTGCGCCGCGCGCCGGTAGGACGCCAACGCCGGTTTGCTGACGACACCCCCGCGCGACTGACGGCGCAATCCCGCGTAGTCGAACGGATCGGTCGAGCCGAGGGGCGGCGAGACCCACGTGTACCAGTAGACGCCCGCGATGCGCAGCCGGCGGCGAGCCGCGGCGAGCAGGGGCATCACGGCGGCCACCCGCTGCGCCTGAGTGCGCTCGGAGACCACGATCCTGCCGATGCTCAGCGCGAGCCGGTGTCCGGCGGCCGACGGCCATGAGATCTCGGTGAGCCTCGCGGGCAGCCGGCTGTCGCCGTGGCGCGCCATGACCGCGCGGATCAACTCGACGGTCCGCACGACGTTGGCCGGGCGGGCCGTGAACGGGTTGACGGCGGCCTCGTCGAAGAGGCCGCGCCCGCCGGCGCGGTAGATCTCCTCGAGGCTGCCCCAGGCGGTGAAGTTGGCCGCGCTGTTGAGCGCCGCCAGCACGATGTGCGCTCCGGGGTCGGCCCGCTTGAGGCCGGTGCGGGCCGCCCGCAGCAGCGCCACGTAGCCCGAGGCGAAGGGCTGGTCGCTCCAGTAACGACCCTGGGCCGGCTCGTTCCAGATCTGCCAGTCGCGCACGGGGACGGCCGCCACCTGCGGGTGCGCCCGCCAGAACGCGCCGCCCGGCCCGTAGCGCTGCGCGAGGGCGGTCAGGAACGCGCCGAAGGTCGCGGGGTCGCGCGGTGGGCTGGCGGCGTTGCTCGGGTCCCGGGCGGCCCACGGCGGCGCGAGCAGCACGGTCGGGAGCGAGCGCACGCCGTGAGCGGCCGCGCCGCCGATCAGCCGGTCGGCAACGGAGAAGTCGATCGGTCCGTCCTGCGACGGCTGCATGGCCGCCCAGTACAGCGGCAGGCGCTGCGATTCGACGCCGGCGCGCGCCATGGCCGCGAACTCGGCGGAGGACGCGAAGCCGGAGTCGAGCATCGGCCCGCCCGCGTTGACCCCGAGAAACCCGCTGGGCACCTGGCGGCGCTGGGCGACGGCATCGCCGGCCGGCAGCGCGAGCCAGAGCAGACACAGCGCCACGAACAGGCGGACCAACCGGCGCTGCATCGTATTTGGCGGGGTGGCGATCACGGGTGCGACGACGACGCCTAGCATCCCCGCCATGGTCCCGAGAGTATCCAACGGATGTGAGCCGGAGCCGGCGTGAGGGCCGCCGTGGTGATCCCCAACTGGAACGGCGCGCGGTGGCTGGAGGCCTGCCTGGAGTCGGTCGCGGCCCAGACGGCGCCTCCCGCCGAGGTCCTCGTGGTGGACAACGGCTCCACGGACGGCTCGGCCGCACGGGCGAGCGAGCGCCCCGGCGTGCGGGTGCTCGAGCTCGGGCGCAACACCGGCTTCGCGGTCGCCGCCAACCGCGGCTTCGCCGCGCTTGCACCGGACGTCGAGGCGGTCGCCCTGGTCAATCCCGACGTCACCCTCGCGCCCGACTGGCTGGCCCGTACCACCGCCGCGCTGGACGCCGATCCGGAGGCCGCCGCGGTGGCGTGCAAGATGGTGGACATGGCCGACCCCGGCCACCTGTACGACACCGGCGACCTGTTGCGGCGCGACGGTGCGTGCGAGCAGCGCGGCCGGTTCACGCGCGATGACGGCCGCTACGACGCGCCCGGAGAGGTGTTCGCGGCGTGCGCCGGCGCCGCGCTGTACCGCCCCGCCGCCGTCGACGAGGTGGGCGGGTTCGAGGAGCGCTTCTTTCTCTACCTCGAGGACGTCGAGCTCGGCCTGCGCCTGCGGCTCGCCGGCTGGCGCTGCCGCTACGAGCCGGTCACGGCGCGGCACGCGGGGGAGGGGTCGGACACCGTTCCGGTGCGCAGCGTGGAGGGGTGGGTGGAGCGCAACACGCTGCTCCTGGCGGCGCGGCATTTCCCCGCGCGCTGGCTGCCCCTGGTCGCCTACCGGCAGGCGGGGTGGGCCTGGCACGCGCTCCGGGCCGGCCGGCTGCGGGCGCACCTGGGCGCGGCCGCCGGAGCGCTCCCGCTGCTGCCGGCGATGCTGCGCGGGCGCCGCGCCGTGCGCCGCGGTGCTCGGGTGCCGGTCGGCGCGGTCGTCCCCGCGCTGCCCCTGCGCGGCTTCGCCGCCGACCGGATGCCGGTCCGGAACATCTGATGGAGGGACGGTTCGGCTTCCCCGCCGGCGAGCTGCGCACCCGGACGGTGCGCGGCGTGGCGATGACCGCTGCGGCCCTGGTCCTCTTCGACGGCCTCGTCCTGCTCCAGGGTCTGATCGTCACGCGGCTGCTGGGGCCGCGGGACATCGGCCTGTACGGGATCGTGTCCGTCACGCTGCTCTCGATCCTGATGCTCAAGCGGGTGGGCATCGACGAGGCGTTCGTCCAGCAGGACGAGGACGAGCAGGAGTCCGAGTTCCAGCGCGCCTTCACGCTCGAGCTGGGCATGTCGGCCGTGTTCTCGGTCGTCCTCTGCCTGGCGGCGCCGATCCTCGTCCTGGTCTATGGCGAGGACGACTTGCTTCCGCTGACCCTGGCCGTGGCGTACATGCCCCTGGCGCTCGCGCTGCAGTCCCCGGGCTGGATCTTCTTCCGGCGGATGGACTACCTCAAGCAGCGCAGCCTCCAGGGCATCGTCCCCGTGGTCACGTTCCTCGTGACGATCCCGCTGGCCGCCACTGGCTTCGGCGTGTGGAGCCTCGTCGTGGGGCCATTGGCCGGCAACGTGGCGGGCGCGATCGCCGCCATCGTCGTTTCGCCCTACCGGCTGAAGCTGCGCTTCGATCGCAATGCGGCCCGGCGGTACGTGCAGTTCTCGGGCCCCGTGCTGGCGTCGACGGCGTGCTGGCTGTGGGTCAACCAGGGACAGGTGCTGGCCTTCGATGTCGATCGCGGCCTCGCCGGCGCCGGGTTCATCACGCTCGCGGCCACGCTGACCCGCTACGCCGACCGCGCCGATCAGATCGTGACGGCGGCCATCTACCCGGCCGTGTGTGCGCTCCAGGGGCGGACGAAGCAGCTGACGGAGCTGTTCGTCAAGTCCAATCGGGCGACGCTGCTCTGGACGCTCCCGTTCGCGGTGGGCATCGTGCTGTTCGCGCCCGATCTGGTGACGTTCGTGTTGGGCGATGCCTGGGAGCCGGCCGTGGTGCTGCTTCAGGGTCTGGCCGTCACCGCCGCGATCATGCAGATCGGGTTCAACTGGTTTGCCTTCTACCGAGCGCACGCCGACACGCGGCCAACCGCGGTGGAGGCGGTCGTCGGCGCGGCGGGGTTCACGGTCCTGGCGATCCCCGGTCTCCTCGTGTGGGGCTCGTGGGGCTTCGTGGCCGGACGAGTGATTGCCGTCCTCGTTCAGCAGATCGTGCGTGGACGCTACGTGCGCCGGCTGCTGCCCGACGCCGCGCTGCTTCCCATCGCGGCCCGGGCGCTGCGTCCCGTCGCGCTTGCCGTCGTCCCGGTGGCGGCTCTCCGGCTCGCGCTGTGGGGGTCCACCCGCACCGCCGGGCAGGCTGCGGCCGAGGTCGCGCTATTCGTGCTCGCCTACGGTGCGAGTGCGTTGTGGCTCGAGCGCTCGCTGATCGCCGAGATCCGCCGCACCTGGCGGGGCGGGGGCCTGTCGCGGCTCGCCGAGGTGGAAACCGAGGCGGCGGCGCCGGTCGCTCCAGGGTAGATTCCACCCTGGATGGAGGGCCTGATGATGGATGACTTCCCGCTGCTCGTGCGGCACATTGCCGAGCGCGCGGAAACGGTGCACGGCGACCGCGCGCTGGCCGCCCGCACGCACGACGGGATCGAGCGCTCCACCTACGCGGAGGTCGTCGGGCGCGCGCGCCGGCTCGCCTCCGCGCTGCGCGAGCTGGGCATCGGTCGCGGCGACCGGGTCGCGACCTTCGGGTGGAACTCGATCCGCCACCTCGAGCTCTATCTCGCGGTGCCGAGCCTCGGCGCCGTGCTGCACACAATCAACATTCGCCTGTTCGAGGACGACCTGCGGTACATCGTCGGCCACGCGGAGGACCGCGTGATCTTCCTCGACGCGACGCTGGCCGACGTCATGCCGCGGTTCGACGGCGTCGAGCACGAGGTGCTGATGCCCGACGGCGAGGGCGCCCGGGAGGGCGCGCTGGATTACGAGGAGCTCGTGGCCGGCGGCGATGAGGCCTTTGCCTTCCCCGACCTCGACGAGCGCGCGGCGGCGGCCATGTGTTACACGAGCGGGACCACCGGGCGACCCAAGGGCGTGGTGTACTCACACCGCTCGACCGTCCTGCACTCGCTCGGCGTGTTGAGCCCCGACGCGATCGGCATGCGCGCCGCCGACGCGGTCATGCCGGTGGTGCCGATGTTCCACGCGAACGCGTGGGGCATCCCGTACGCAGCCGCGCTGGCCGGCTCCCGGCTCGTGTTCCCGGGTCCGCGCATGGCGCCCGCCGAGCTGGCCGAGCTGATCGCCTCCGAGCGCGTGACCCGGTCGGCCGCCGTACCGACCGTCTGGCAGGGAATGCTCCAGCTCGAGCCGCCGCCCGACCTGTCGACGCTGATCGAGATCAAGTGCGGCGGCTCGGCCGTGCCCGAGACCCTGATTCGCGCCTTCGACGAGCGCTTCGGCGTCCCGATCGTGCAGGGCTGGGGCATGACCGAGACGAGCCCACTCGCCGCCACCTCGCGGATGCCGCCCGAGGAGGACGTCGACGAGGACGAGGGCTACTTCCTGCGCTCCTGTCAGGGCAAGGTGCTTCCGCTGGTGGAGTTCCGCATCGACGAGGGGAACGGGGGAGAGCTGCAGGTCCGCGGCCCCTGGATCGCCCGCGCCTACTACGGCGACGAGGGCGAGGACAAGTTCACCGAGGACGGCTGGCTGCGCACCGGCGACGTCGCCGAGCTCGTGCACGGGTCCTACATCCGGCTGGTGGACCGTACGAAGGACCTCGTCAAGTCCGGCGGCGAGTGGATCTCCTCCGTCGAGCTCGAGAATTCGATCATGGCCCACCCCGATGTGCTCGAGGCGGCGGTGATCGCCGTGCCCGACGAGCGCTGGGGCGAGCGTCCGTGTGCGTGCGTGGTGCCGTGCGACGGTGTCGCACTGGACGCCGACGCGATCCGCTCCTTCCTCGACGGCAGGGTGGCGAAATGGTGGCTGCCCGAGCGCGTCGAGTTCGTCGACGAGGTCCCGAAGACCTCGGTCGGGAAATTCGACAAGAAGGTTCTGCGGGCGCGTTTCGGGGCGTGACGAGGACGAGCCCCGCCCGCTCCCTGTTTCCGACGTCGTTCCGCGGCCGCCTCGTCCTCGTGGTTGCGATCGCGGCGATCGTGCGGGTCGCCTATGCGCTGGCGCTCGCGCCACCGCTTTCGTTTTTCGACGACGACGCCTTCTTCCACGGGACCGCCCAGCTGCTCGCCCACGGCCACGGCTACATCCGGCCGTTGGACTTCGGCTTCCACGGCCAATCGATACCCACCGCGGAGCATCCTCCGCTCTATCCGCTCCTGCTCTCCGTCCCGTCCGCGCTGGGCCTCGAGGGCCTCGACGCCGCGCGGATGATCGGCGTCGCGATCGGAACCGGGACCGTGGCCGTGGCTGCGCTGATCGGCCGCCGGGTCGCCGGCGATCGAGCTGGGCTGGCGGCCGCCGTCCTGTGTGCCGCCTATCCGTCCTTCATCGCCGCCGACGGGGCGATCATGAGCGAGACGCTCTTCGGGTTCCTGGTGGCTCTCGGCGTCCTGATGGCTCTCCGGCTCAGGACCCGGCCGTCGCCGGCCGTGGCGGCTGGCCTGGGCGTTGCCGTCGGGCTGGCTGCGCTGACTCGTTCGGAGGGCCTGCTGCTCCTGCCGCTGCTCGGCATGCCGGCGCTGTGGCGGGCGTCGGGTCATCGGCTGGCACTCGGGGCGGCGGCCGCGCTTGCCACCGTGGTCGTCCTCGCCCCCTGGGTCGTGCGAAACGCCGACGTCTTCGGCCGTCCGGTTCTCTCCGACAATCAGGGCACGCTGCTCGCGGGGTCCAACTGCCGCCGGACGTACTACGGCAAGGACATCGGGTGGTTCTCCGTCGCGTGCGTGGCGGCTGCGAACCCGTCCGGCGCCGGCCCCGCGACCAACGAGGCCAAGCGCTCGGCCGGCCTCACCAGCCGGGGGCTCGACTACGCCGGCGCGCACCCCGCACGCGCCGTCCTCGTCGCCGCGGTGCGCCTCGCAAGGGTGTGGGGGCTCTATCAGCCGGGCCGGCAGGCCGTCGCCACGGGCCGCCGCGTGTGGGTGCAGAAGGTGGGCGTGGTCTCCTACTACGCCGTCGCCGTGATGGCGATACTCGGTGCCGTGACCCTGCGCAGAAGGCGCGATGAGCTGGCGATCCTGGTCGCGCCGATCCTCCTGGCGAGCTTCGTCGCGCTCGTGTCCTGGGGATCGGTCCGCTTTCGTCACGAGGCCGAGGTCATGCTGCTCGTGCTTGCGGGAGTGGCCATTGCCCGTACCCGACGCGCCTCCCCTGCGCCGACGGACTGATCGCGCGTCTGGTTAGGCCTGCGCAGCGACGAAGTACTGCGCGCCGAGCGGGACCCGCCGCAGCGCGTGCTCGACCCGCGACTCGGCCACGTCGCGCACCGGGAGGAAGTAGAAGAAGCGCCGCTCGACCGGGTGCAGGCCGGCCTCCTCCAACAGCCGCGCCGTGGTGCCGGCGCGGAGCAGCGTGACGTCCTCGTCGAATGGGCAGCGGCTGACCGAGACCCGCGTGAACGGGTTGAGCGGGTTGTGCTCGAACACGGCGACGAGGCCGCCAGGCCGCACCACGCGCTTCATCTCCGCCGCGAACAGCGGCCAATCGGCCGTCGGGACGTGGTGGACCACGCAGATCGTGAAGGCGAGGTCGACGGCGCCGTCGGGGAAGGGCAGCGCGCCGCCGTCGTAAGAGTCGTAGTGCACGTCGGGGTTGGCCTGGCGCGCCTTCTCGACGGCGTCCGACGCGATGTCCACGCCGTGCAGCTGGCCGAACGCACCGGTCAGGAAGCGGTCGGTGACGCCGACGCCGCAACCCACGTCCAGCGCGCGCAGCTTCGTTAGGTCGCCGAGGCGTCGTCTCGCCAGCGCGACGAGGAGCTTGGCCTTGCCCTCCGCGAAGTAGTCGACGTCCTTGCCGCTCCACGAGATCGCGTTCGCGACGTCCTCGCGGTAGGTGTCCGCGTGATGGTCGAAGTCGCCGATCGAGGCCGCGAGCGGCCCCTCACCGGCCTGCTCGCTGGCTGGCTGGCTCATGCGCTGGCTCATGCGTGGTCGCGCCCCCCGGGGCGCTCGCTCGGAGGAGGACAGGGTAGCGAGTGCGACCCCGGATCGCGCCTCAGCGCTCGAGGCGGAAGCGGACCAGCGCGCGGACGGCCCCGAGCCCGTCGCGCCAGGTGATCTTCTTGCCCTCGGCGTACGTGCGGCCGAAATAGCTGATCGGGACCTCGTACAGGCGCACGTCTCCGTGGCGCAGGATCTTGGCCGTCAGCTCGGGTTCGATCGCGAAGTCGTCGGAGACCAGATCCAGCGACCGCACGAGGTCGCCGCGAAACGCCTTGTAGCCGACCTCCATGTCGGAGATCGTCGTGTTGAACAGCACGTTGGTCAGCAGCGAGAGGAAGCGGTTCCCCGCGTAGTGCCAGAAGAGGTGCGCGCGCTGGGGCTGCCCGCCGCGCAGGCGCGTGCCGAACACGACATCGGCGTGGTCCTCCAGAATCGGCGCGAGCAGGCGCGGGAGGTCCCGCGGGTCGTACTCCAGGTCGGCGTCCTGGATCACCACGATGTCGCCTTTCGAGGCGTCGATCGCCGTGCGCACGGCCGCGCCCTTTCCGCGGTTGCGCTCGTGGAAGAGGACCCGCAGACCGGGGACGCCGTCCGCGCCCTCCAGGCGCTCGAGCACGGCGCGCGTGTCGTCGACCGACCCGTCGTCGACGACGACGATCTCGCTCCGGAACGGCAGATCCGCCACCCGGCGCACCACCGTCTCGACCGTGTTCTGCTCGTTGAACGCGGCCACCAGCACGCTCACCAGCGGGCCCCCGCCGGCGTCTGCGGCGGGGGTGGTCGAGGCGGACGTGGCGGGCTCGGTGGTCATCTCGGGCAGACGGCAGGGTCGGTGAAGATCGTGAATACTCGCATCCGATGACGATCGAGCGAGCCCAGACCGCGGTGATCCCGGACGCGCCCATGGTCGCGTCCGACGAGCTGTGGGACCTTCAGAACCTCGCCCGGGCACACCGCCTGGGCGACTGGATGTTCGAGCAGTTCTCCCGCTTTGCCGCCGGTGACGTGGTCGAGGTGGGCGCCGGGATCGGGACGTTCAGCGAGCGCCTCCTGGGCGCCGGCGCCGCGTCGCTGCTGCTGGTCGAGCCGGAGCCGGCCTGCGCCCAGGAGCTGCGGTCGCGCTTCGGCGCGGACCCGCGGGTCGAGGTGACCGAGGACGTGCTGCCGGGGTCCGCCGCGCTCGACGCCCGTGCCGGTCGCGCCGACTTCGTGGTGTGCCAGAACGTGCTCGAGCACATCGACGACGACGCCGCGACGGTCGCGGCCATGGGCGCCGCGCTGCGTCCCGGCGGCCACATGACCCTGCTCGTCCCGGCCCACCCGCGGCTGTACAACCGGCTCGACCGCTCGTACGACCACCACCGGCGCTACACGCGGGAGCGCCTGACCGGGCTGGTCGAAGGCGCCGGGCTGGAGCTCGAGGCGCTGTACGCGTTCAACCTGCTGGGCGTCCCAGGCTGGTGGCTCCAGGGGTTCCGGGAGTCGCCCGGGATCGACACGCGGTCGCTGCGTATCTACGAGGCGCTCCTGCGCGTGTGGAAGCCGATCGAACGCCGCGTGCGCCCGCCCTGGGGCCTGAGCCTGATCGCTCAGGCTTCGCGTCCGCGCTAGCCCGGACGGTCCCTACACTGGCCCGCTGTGTTGGGGCGCATGCGCAGGTTCCACTGGATCCTCTTGGGGATCGCCGGTGCGGCCGTGGCCATCCGGCTGCTCTACGTGTACGTCCTCACACCCGACGTCGTGGGGGCCGGCGATTGGCACTACTTCCACTGGCAGGCGAACCTGATCGCCTCGGGCCACGGATTCATCGAGCCCTACAGCTACATGTTCACCGGGGAGTCGTTTCCCAGCGCCAGTCACCCGCCGCTGTGGACCGTCCTCCTGGCGGGCGTGTCCAAGCTCGGCTTCACCCACCCGCACGCCCACCGCGCGGTCGGCGCGTTCGTCGGTGGGGGCACGGTTCTCGTCCTGGGGCTGCTTGGCCGGCGGGTGGCCGGGGAGCGCGTGGGCCTGGTGGCGGCCGGCGTCGGGGCCGTCTATCCGATCATGGTGGCGGCCGACGGGTCGCTGATGAGCGAGTCGCTCTACGGGCTGTTGGTCGCGCTCACGCTGCTCGGGGCCTACTGGCTGCGTGATCGCGGAACCTGGGGCGCGGCCGCGCTGCTGGGCACGGCGATCGGCTTCGCCTGCCTGGTGCGCTCGGAGGCGCTGCTGTTCCTGCCGTTGCTCGTGCTGCCGGTGGCGTGGCGCGTGGGGCACGATCGCTGGCGCAACATCGCGGTCGCGTGCCTGGCGACGGTGGTGGTCCTGACGCCGTGGACGGTGCGCAACTGGAAGACGTTCGGGCGGCCGGTGCTGATCTCGACCAACGGGCCGGCGGCGCTCAAGGGCGCCAACTGCGCGCAGACCTACAGCGGACCGGATATCGGCGGCTGGCACCTGGACTGCATCGGCTTCACGCGGCGCGACCTGCGCAACGAGGCCCAGGCCGACGCCCGCTTCACCCGCGAGGCCTTCGACTACATCGGCAACCACCTGAGCGAGCTGCCCAAGGTTCTCGCCGTCCGGGTGCTGCGCACGTGGGACCTCTACCAGCCGCGCCGGCAGGTGGCCTCGGCCGAAGGGCGGGCCCCGAACGCCGAGCGCGCGGGCATCGCGGTCTACTACGTCCTCATGCTGCTGGCGGTCTGGGGCGTGGTGCTGCTCCGTCGCCGCCGCGAGCCGCTGAGGATCCTGCTCATGCCCGCGGTGATGGTCACGCTCGTCAGCCTCGGCTGGTACGGGCTCCCGCGATTCCGCGCCGCATTCGAGGTCCCCCTCGTCGTCCTGGCCGCCGTGGCGCTGGTGGATCTGGGCTCGCGGCTGGTCATCGCCCGGCGCCGCCGGCGCCACCGCGGCCGCTCTCCTGCGGCGGTGGGCGCTCCCTAGACTGGCCCGCTGTGTTGGGGCGCATGCGCAGGTTCCACTGGATCCTCTTGGGGATCGCGGCGGCGGCCGTGGCCATCCGTCTGCTCTACGTCTACGTGCTCTCGCCGGACGTGCGCGGCATCGGCGACTGGTTCTACTTCCATTGGCAGGCGAACCTGATCGCCTCGGGTCACGGCTTCATCGAGCCGTTCACCTACACGTTCAAGCACCACGAGGCGATCCCGAGCGCGACGCATCCGCCGCTGTGGACGCTGCTCCTGGCGGGCGTGTCCAAGCTGGGCTTCACCCATCCGCACGCACATCGTGCGGTCGGAGCGGTGGTCGGCGGTGGCACGATCATCCTGCTGGGCCTGCTCGGCCGAAGGGTGGCCGGCGAGCGCGTCGGGTTGGTCGCGGCGGGGATCGGCTGCTGCTACCCGCTGTTCGTGGCGGCCGACGGCTCGCTCATGAGCGAGTCGATCTACGGGTTCCTCGTCGCGCTCACGCTGTTCGGCGCCTACCGGCTGCACGATCGTGGGACCTGGGGCGCGGCGGCGCTGTTCGGCACGGCGATCGGCTTCGCCTGCCTCGTGCGCACCGAAGCGCTCCTCTTCCTGCCGCTGCTCCTGGTGCCGGTGGCCTGGCGGCTGGGCCACGACCGGTGGCGCAACATCGGCGTGGCGTTGCTGGCGACGGTGGTCGTGCTCACGCCGTGGACGGTGCGCAACTGGACCACGTTCGGGCGGCCGGTGCTGATCTCGACCAACGGCCCGGCCGCGCTCAAGGGCGCGAACTGCGCGCAGACCTACGCCGGCCGCGACATCGGCTACTGGCGATTGGACTGCATCTCCTTCGGCCGGGCCGACGTCCAGAACGAGGCCAAGGCCGGCCCGCGCTGGACCAAGGAGGCGCTGGGCTACATGCGCGACCACGCCGGGCAGCTGCCGGAGGTTCTCGCGGTCCGCTTCCTCCGCACCTGGGACCTGTTCCAGACGAGCCAGATGGTCAAGTACGCCGAGGGCCGGAGCCTCCACGCCGAGCGGGCGGGCATCGTCTGCTACTTCCTGATGCTGCTGCTCGTCCCCTGGGGAGTCATCGTGCTGCGGCGCCGCGGGCAGCCCCTGTGGATCCTGCTCATGCCCTTCGTGATGGTCTCGCTCGTGAGCATCGGCTGGTACGGCATACCGCGGTTCCGCCACGCCGCCGAGATCCCCATCATCGTGCTGGCCAGCGTGTCCGCCGTGGACCTGGCCGGGCGGCTGGCCGCCCGTCGGCGCGCCCGGCACCGGAGCGGCGACGCCGTCGCCGTGGCGGGCGGTGCGCGGTCCTAGACCCGGGCCATCTGCTGGAATGACCCACGTGCCGGGAAGCGACCTCGAGGCCGGCTTGGCGGCCCCCGCGCTCCCGTCCGCGACCGGTCGCCGACGCCTCGGCGGCGGGGCGCGGGCG